>NZ_ARPM03000131.1 GCF_000388175.3 Holospora undulata HU1
TACAAGGCTAGAAAGAAACTGCATGGCTTCAAAATTCCATTATTTCAATTTACATTAGATCTAGAGTAATCTTTTATTAAAACATTAATTATTATTTCAGGAGGGGATTTCAATGCTGTTAAACATTTATTTTGACACTTTCAACTCTTATGCCCTGCCCCCCCAGTCATAAGAACCATAACACCGATTGCCTTTATCAGAGTACCCATACGTTCTTGGCATATCCTGAGCAAAACCACTTTCACACTATAACCTATCTGCTTATCTTCCTTTTTCAATTCTTTAATTTTTTGGCAAAACATAGACCTTTTTTCTGGATCGGATGATTGAGAGTTTTTTTATATGTTACTCCTAAACGTTGTTTTGCATATCTTGTACCAGAAGCGCTGACTTCTGACCTCTTAGCCCTTTCAAGCTATACCTTCTGGAAATTCTTCTATATCTATTCTCACGTTCTCTTTGTCTAATTTTGTCCATGGTTTATTCCTTTTGTTGACTCCTTCAAGAGTTTTGCTCTATATCACTACTGCTGATTTAGATATGCAAAATCTATCGGCTATTTTTTCAAATGATAACCCGTGCTTTGTTTTTAATACTTTTTTCGAAAATCTAGAACCTGTATTCATGAATAAAAAAGTGTGGTATAAAAGGCCTGGAGGAGTGGAAGAAGAATTATCCAAGCGATATAAAAAAGAAAGAGTAGGAAGTAATAAAGCATCATTTTGATAGCGGCAATAAAAGCAAATACAACAAAAAAGAGGGTGTTAATGCAGTATGTTATATAATCAAGAGCGGTTGTCAATGGCGCATGCTACAAAAATATTTTCCACCATATTCGACGGTACATTCGTTTTATAGACCATGTAGGATTAAGGGGGTATGGGAAAAAGTGATGCATGAACTTGTTAAGATAAGCCGAAGTAAGTATGAAAGGAGTAAAAATCCCAGCTATAGCATCATTCACAAAGTGTTAAAACAAGTGTTAACCCCACAGGAGCCTCAGAAAAAATAGGTATAGATGGGGGAAAAAAGATACGTAAACGGCATAGTGGTGTTGATAGTCAAAGCAATCTGCTCCATATCACGGTTCATAAGGCCAATACGCATGACACTAGTTGCTGGGTGCAGAGTTTTTAAGGAAATGTTGCAAAAATATCCTACATTAAAGGAAGTGTGTGTAGATGCTGGATATAGAAAACCCCTGGAGGAATTTGTAAGAAACAGTATTGAATAAAACTATAGCAACCTCAGAGCGCATATCTCAAGGATGGGTCATACTTCCAACGCGTTAGATTGTCGAAAGAACATAGGATAGCTAAATCCTTTTCGAAGGGCGTCTAAAGATTATGAAATTGCCATAGCGACTGCTGAAAATATGAGTATGATAGCCCATTCCATGATCCTATTAAGAAAGATAGCTAAATCATGCATACAGTATAATGAATATGTCATAAATTTAATTATATAATTTATTTAATTATAACTCTATCCAGCTCCATCGTCATGTTCTTTTTATGATGTTTTGGCTATAGTTCATTTTTGGCGATTTCATACCATCCACACCTGTTGAAGTCAAAAAGGCGTGTGGAAAAGCGTTTTTGAAATCTTAGCCAGTGATGCTGAAAACGAGTACGCGATGAACGATTGTGCGTGCCCATACACAGCCGCTGGCACTAAAAAATACGAGAACCAGGCCATCTGAGCACAAATATCCGTGCAATCTACGATGCCCAAAATAGTCCCCATCGCTTTTCACTTGACAAAAAATTAGGACTAAGAATCTGGATGAGGGCGATGTGTTAATGTCGCAGTATGAAGGCTAATGAGGTAAATCGTAAGATACTGATGAACGTATGCAGCAAAACTCAAAAAAAGTGGGTAAGTCCTTGATTCCCCCCTAAAAAGAACTGTTTAAAGCCTTTGCTTTATGATAAGCTGATAAACAATCTTTATCAAACTTCGTCATTTGATCGAGAATTTTTTCGTAAACTTAAAGTACTATCGCGCCATTGCCACACGCTATGATAAAATGTAATTTTCTGAGCACCATTCACTTGGCTTCAATGGTTATCTTCACTAAAGGGATACGGCCTGAGCACGCACAAAAAAAATTAAGTTTTTTTATTGAAAACTTGTTTTAATCTTATTTAGCATAACTTTTTACATCTTTTTAAATAATAACAAGACTATTTCTGGAAAAAAAGAATATTACCTATCAAACATCTCTGAATTCTACAAGATTTAATAGCAAAAAACAATACCTATTCTTACCGAAACAACACATCTTGAAACCCTCGTAGCTCTGGGGTGTGAAGTCGGTCAGGACCAAGGCGACGCAACGCCTCTAGCGCATGAATTCCAATAGTTAAATGCTCTTTTACCCGCTGTTCATAAAAAGTTTGAGCCATAGACTGCAATTTAAGCTCTCCGTGCAAGGGACGATCAGAAACACACAACAAGGTTCCATAAGGAACTCTGAACCGAAAGCCGTTGGCCGCTATAATACCCGACTCCATATCTAATGCTATTGCGCGACATTGTCGAAAAGTTTTAGAGCGATTTAGCACATCTAGTTCCCAATTTCTGTCCCCTGTGGAAACAATAGTTCCACACCGCACACGACTCATCATAGTTTCATCATCCAATTGACAAATCTCTTGAATAGAGTTAAGTAGAGCCTTTTGTATGGTTTCCACTGGAGGAAGAGGAATATTTGGACTAAGCCCCTCATCTAATACGTGATCATCCCGCATATAGCCATGTGCTAATACATAATCTCCTAATCTTTGACTTTGCCGCAGTCCTGCGCAATGTCCCAACATTATCCAACAGTGGGGGCGAAGAACAGCCAAATGATCAGTCATATTTTTAGCATTACTGGGGCCAACACCAATATTTACTAAACTTATTCCATTTCTGTCCGGACTTACTAAATGATAAGCAGGCATCTGAAAATGATGGCCAGCCTCCCGAGTTCTAGAAAGATCCATATCTTTAGAGGATAAAATAGTATCTTTAGGTTCTATCCAATGCGTATACACCCCGTCTGATTCGGATAACCGCTGTTTTGCATAATGAAAAAAGAGGTCAACATATCGCTGATAATTTGTCAACAAAATAAAATTTTGAAAAGAAGATGCAGAAGTCCCACAATAATGGTGAATACGAGTAACGGAATAATCTGTACGCTCTGCTGGAAAATAAGATAATGGTTTTATTGCCAAATGGTCCCACAGTACTGTTCCATTTGCAACCTGATCATCCATATCTTTTGGGGAAGGCATCGTCAACATTCCCTTAATCTGCGAAATATCCTTAGCATGGGACAAAACATCTTCTTTTAAAAAATAAATAGGAATAAAACGAGAACTTCTGCCCACTACACAGCAAAGCTCGCGAATAGAAAAAAGATGAAGTAACTGTTGTTCCCAATACTCTTTAAATAAATCTGGATGCGTAACGGTTGTTCCGTAATATCCATCTTCTCGCAAAATAGCCCAAGACCGGAAAACTTCGCACACATGTTCTGCTCCTTTTCCCCATATTCCTAGATAAGGATACGTCCCTTTAAATTGAAGTTTAAGCTCTTTTAACCCAGAAGGACTCCCCACTGCGTTTCTTAGATCTTGCACACTGGCCAAATACAACGCTTCCAAAGTCTGAATCGTTTCTTGGGCACTGCGACACACTACAGGGTCATGAAGCCCAGCGTTTTTAACAAAAACTTCTACGTGAAGTTGCTCTTGAGCACACTTGGTAACACAAGAAAATTTATTGAAGCTGATTTCTGATTCCACCTTTATCTCCTCTTCACGCATATGTTATGCTTATTATCCAAGACAAAGCACACCCCTCCTTTCTTTTAAAACAAAAAAAGAAACCCCATTACGAAAATAACGATAAAAAATTCTATCTTGAACACTTTTTCTTTTCACGCCACTATACAAAAAACCGCATTTAACTGTTAAGCGCTAATCTTATTTTAGTGTACTCTTGTTTTCTCTTTTTGTCCAGGTCGGCACTTGCCCTTTGTCTTTTTACTCTTTGTCTTTCATACTATAGCAGCTTCGCTATTAAACTAATACAAAAATATGAAATTAGGCATCAATTAAGGCATTCATAGCATTTTTTTGAATAAAAGCTCTTCTTGGAGGGACCGCATCCCCCATAAGAGTAGAAAATAATTCGTCCGCTATCTGAGCATCTTCAATGCGCACCTGAAGCAATGTTCTGGCAGAAGGGTCTAAGGTTGTTTCCCATAACTCATAATCCTCCATTTCTCCAAGACCTTTGTAACGCTTTATCTCTAGCCCCTTTCTTCCATATTTATTAATTTGATCCCACAAAGAACATGGACCATAAATTAATACGCGATCTTCTTTTTGTCTTAGGGTGCACACTTCTTGAAACATCTCTAACAAAGGTTGCCGATAGGAAAAAAGTTTTTTGAATTCTTTTTGATCATAAAGCTTGTAGGAAAATTCGTACCTAAAAATAACCCCATCTTTTTCGTAGTGAATTTGCACCCCTTCACGAGAATTTTCTGAGTCTTGGTTGATCTTCCATTTCCAATCTCCTAGGCGTTGAAGACGGTGTAATGCGTGCTCAATCCAAGAGGGAAGCTCTTCAGAAGAAGGAACTTGATCCAAAAGTCCTGCTAAAAAAAGTTGCTCCACAATGATGGGAGCACTGACTTGAAGCGAGTAAATTAGCTCTTTTGCTTTAATACACAATGCCAAAAATGATTTCAAATCCGCCCCTGCTTTAGAAGTTAAGCTGTTTTCTAATACGACTCCTCGCATTCCTGTGTCCATCAAAAATTCTTCCAAGGCTCTTTCATTTTTAAGATAAATTTTCGAAGAGCCTTTTCTTATCCCATATAATGGAGGCTGCGCAATAAATAAATGCCCTCTTTCAATCAATGATCTCATATGTCGAAAGAAAAAAGTTAACAGAAGAGTTCGAATATGACTTCCATCTACATCAGCGTCAGTCATCAAGATAATTTTATGATAGCGTAACTTGTCTAAATCGAATTCCGCCCCAATACCAGCCCCCAATGCTACAATAAGTGTTCCAATTTCAGAAGAGGCAAGCATTCGATCGAAACGAACTCTTTCTACGTTTAAAATTTTTCCTCTTAACGGGAGAACTGCTTGAGTTTTCCGGTCTCGTGCGTTTCTTGCTGTTCCTCCAGCACTTTCCCCTTCTAGAAGACATAACTCTCTTTTTTCCGGATCTTTTTCAGAGCAATCGGATAATTTTCCGGGAAGCGAAGCAATATCGAGCGTACTCTTTTTCCGCGTTAAATCTCTTGCTTTCCGCGCAGCTTCTCTTGCAAAAGCTGCATTAGTGATACGAGCATAAATGCGTTTTGCGTCTTGTACATTTTCTTCTAGCCATTGTGTAAGGCCTTCTGTAATCGCCGATTCCACTAAAGGACGAATCTCTGAAGATACAAGCTTATCTTTAGTTTGAGAACCGAATCTTGGATCAGGAATTTTAACGGAAAGAACGCTAGTTAAGCCTTCACGAATATCCTCTCCTGTAAACGTAACTTTCTCTTTTTTATAAAAAGCTCCTCCGTGGTTAAACACTCGCGTTAAAGCAGAGCGGAATCCTGCAAGATGCGTTCCCCCCTCTCTTTGAGGGATATTGTTAGTAAAGCATAAATTATTTTCGTAATAAGTTTCTGTCCACTCTAAAGCTGCTTCAACAACCATATCTTCTTTCTGGAGAAAAATATGAATAGGAGAAGATTGAAGAACTTCCTTATTACGATTTAGGTGCGCAACATAGGCCTTAAGCCCTCCGGAATGCGCAAACATCCAGGATTTTTCATTAGAATCTCTACTATCCTTTAATGAAAGCGTTAAAGTTGGGTTTAAAAAAGCCAATTCCTGCAAACGTTTTTCTAGCACTCCTACATCAAACTGAGTAATTTTAAAAATTTCCTTACATGGCATGAACCGAATTAAAGTTCCTTTACGATCACTGGATTCTATACGCTCTAAACTTCCTTGAGGAACACCTTTGCAAAAGCGCAAATAATACATTCCTCCATCTCTCCAAACAGTAAGATCAAGCCATTCAGAAAGCGCGTTAACCGCGGAAATTCCTACCCCATGCAGCCCTCCAGATACTTTGTAAGCGTTTTGATTAAATTTTCCCCCTGCATGCAGTCGCGTCATAATAAGCTCTGCACCAGAAATTCCTTCTTCTGCGTGAATATCTACAGGAATTCCTCGCCCATTATCTGTTATGGATGCGCTTCCATCAGATTCCAAAACTACACTAATTTCGTTGCAATACCCTGCCAAACTTTCATCTATGGCATTGTCTACAACTTCCCATATCATATGGTGAAGCCCACTTCCATCGTCTGTGTCCCCTATGTACATTCCAGGGCGCTTTCTGACTGCATCAAGACCTTTAAGAACTTCAATGTTTTCAGAAGAATAAGTGGAAGAGTTGCTCATAAATAAATTTCCTATAAAAAGACGTTAAATAGTTTTTATATTATTTTTTTAAACATATTTTTTAAAATTAAAAATTTAAATGTATTATGAAAATATTAAATTCTTCTTTACACCCAAAATTCTATCCTTAATAGATGAAACAAAAGCTTTGTATTTTTTATTGATTGGACGAATCTGCATGCTCTTTTCCCTCTTTTTCTTCTTTTTTAGATTTTTTCTCGTCTGGAACCAAAAATTTATAAAGCAAATCTTCAATCATCAGCGGAGCCTGGGTTTGATATATTACTTCTTCAGAACGCATTTTTATTTCCGAAGATCCCAAATCAAGCTTCAATATTTTTTCCCCGAATAACGATTCCCCTGTGATAAAAGCAGAAGTATCTTCTGGAAGCTCAATTTTTTTTAAGACTTTAAATTTAACTTTTACTGAACCGCTTTCAGGATCTAAGCTAAATTTCAAAACGCTTCCCACAGTTACGCCATTAATTTTTACTGGAGACCCAAGACGCAACCCATCTATCGCATCGAATTCTGCGTAAAACGTAGAATATCCCTTGTTGATTCCTTTAGAGCGAAATAAAAAAAAAGTAACTGTCAAAACGACACATAGTAATATGAATGCTCCTAGTGCAGCTTCAAACCGTTGATTGCGAATTTTCACAAGTAAATAGAATTAACATAACTGTACACATGATATCACTTTTGTAAAGTCCACACAAGAGACGAAAAAGGAAGGGGGGGATGAAAAAATTTATATTTTGGCAAGTAGGAACGAACTTGCCCTGCAAGAAAACAAAATAAAAAAAGTGCAGTGCATTTAATAAGGTTTAATAAAAAAAAGACACCACAAAGTGGCGTCTTTTCAAGCTACAGACCTCTAAAAGCTTCTTTTACTTCTGTTGTTCTGCAATACTTTCGGAATGGCGACACGAAGCGCTTATTGGAAATTCAAATTGTAGCCCTTCTGATTGTGCTATTGCATCGTAAACCCCCACCTCTACGCCGTGTAAACACCGTCCAAGTGGCACTTGGATGCCTGAAGGCATAGCCAAAGGAAACCCCTCACCTTGTGTTACTGTATCTTCGTAACAACAAATAAGATTAAAATAAGGGCTATTTGTATCTTCTAAATCTACTACATTTTTACTAGATTCTTCTTCGACCGCTCTCATAAATTTACTTATCGTTTTTCCATACGATTTGAAAAAAATACTCATGTTTGCATCAGTATGTACGTTATTTTTTAAATCCCAAAAATAATTTGCAATTTTTTCAAACGATGCTGCGCGAATCTGTTCGAATGCTTCTTTTTCTTGAGAAGTTTTTCCATCATTTGCTGCAAAAACATTAGGATAAAGTGTGTTGAATTCTGGAATAGTATTAAAGTC
>NZ_ARPM03000130.1 GCF_000388175.3 Holospora undulata HU1
CTCGGGTCAAACATTCAAACGACTTTTTGAACGATTAAAAAAATGGAAAATTTTATTTTATTGCGCAGATCGTTGGGCAGATTTTAATAAAATTATTCCAAGCCCCCGCCTCTTTCAGGGAAAAGATAAACCGTTTTCCATTGAACATAAATAACGCTCCACACCGCCATTGTTTTGCAAGATTTCTTCCCCCTTACAAACACACGATCTCTTGAAATACTGGAGGTAATACTGCATATTTTTGCGGTACTTCACGTTAATAAAACTTTGAAAATTAATCACGCTATCTTTGGTTAAAAGTCTCTAATTTTCTATTAAATTCTCAAAAAACAACGAAAAAAATCAACTTAATTGAGGAAGGCCCTAATATTTTATTTTACGTTTCAATTTCATTTCACAAAATGTTGCAAAATATCCTGCGCATGATGAATTGGATAAGAGGTTAAAGAAGTCGTCACACAAGAAGGTGCCATGAATACCGATGTTAGCCCCAACTGTTCTGCTTCTTTTAATCGTTGTGCGCTATAGGGAACTGGCCTGACTTCGCCGGTTAAACCTATTTCTCCAAATGCTATGGCCCCTTGAGGGACTGGGCGTTTTTTCAAGCAAGACAGTAATGCCAGTGCAACGCACAAGTCGGCAGCAGGCTCAGTTATCCGGATACCTCCCAGTACTGTTAAAAATACATCCTTATTAGAAAATTGAATCTGACATCGTGCTTCTAGGACCGCCAAAATCATAGAAAGACGATTATGATCCCATCCAACAACTGATCTTCTTGGGCTTGCTAAAAATGACGGAACAGAGAGAGCTTGAATTTCTAGTAACAAAGGGCGAGACCCTTCCATCCCAGAAAAAATACACGATCCAGGAATAAGGTGGGACTTTTGACTTAAAAAAAGACGTGAAGGATGCGTTACTTCTTCTAACCCTTTAGAATTCATGTCAAATACACCGATTTCTTGTGTAGGACCGAATCGGTTTTTTACCGTACGAAGTAAGCGATAGGGGTGAGTTTTTTCCCCTTCAAAATATAGAACGGTGTCTACCATATGTTCTAAAACTTTTGGACCCGCAATCATGCCATCTTTTGTGATGTGCCCTACTACCATTATTGCAAGCCCAGTATGTTTTGCCAGCGTAATTAAAAGTTGCATACAATGACGAATTTGAGTCAACGTTCCTGCAGTGGAAGATACTTCTCCTGATGCTAATGTTTGGATCGAGTCTATGATTACATACCCCTTTACACCTTGAATTGTTGGGGATAATAAAGAAGAGATGTTGGATAATACCCCGTCTAAATCATGAGTTGCAATAAGATGAATAGGAGTATTCTGAATATCCATGCGATGCGCTCTGAACCGAATTTGAGCAGCAGATTCTTCTCCAGACACGTAAATAACAGGAATGCGCTCTGCCAGTGCGGCGGCCACTTTTAACAAAAGAGTTGATTTTCCTATACCGGGGTCTCCGGCCAGTAAAGTTACAGATCCTGCTACAATCCCTTCTCCACAAGTGCGATCAAACTCTTTGATGTGAGTCAAAATTCTAGAAAATCTCGTATCTTCTTTCTGTTGAAGAGATTCCACAACAATTTTTTGATGAGAATGAGCTTTATGCAACGCCTGGGGATCTTGAGCAACAAGAGTGTTCCATTCTCCACAATCGCATTTTCCTTTCCACTTTGCATGCTGAAGTCCACAGCTTTGACATAAGTAGATTAACTTTTTCATAGGTGGTTTGTCCTTTTTTCACGAGAAATTTTTACTGGATAAATATTTCTCTGATTTTTTCTTCCTAAACTAAACGTCGATTTCTTTGCACAGATAAATACTACAAAAGCCCTTCAAAAAAACTTCAACCAAAGAGTAAACTACTTAATTCTTCAGTCAAAACTCAAAAAATCAATCAAAAGGGGCGAATGACCGGTTTCGAACCGGCGACCTCTAGAACCACAACCTAGCGCTCTAACCAGCTGAGCTACACTCGCCATATTTTTACTGTAACAAACAGTTTATCTTTCGTCAAGTCTGAAAAAAATCTGAAAATTTTTCTAGGTAAGCAATTTTCGATATTTTTAATAATTTGATTGTAACTATTTTTTGTTCCTTTAAGATTTTAAATTTTACTTACCTAGTTAAATAGAAACTAATTACTGCCTTCTTGATTTCCAGAAGAAACAACTACTAATGCTGCGCGTAATACGCGGTGATGCAAAGTATATCCTTCTTGCAAAACACTTACAACGATTCCTTTTTCGTGATGAACATCAGGCACCTCCTTAATGGCTTGATGAAGCTCAGGAGTAAACGGTTGATGCAGCGGATGTATCCTTGCAATTCCAAATTTTTCAAAAACATTCTGCAGCAAAGAAGATGTTAACTTAATCCCCTTATAAAACGCTGAATTTTCTTCAGATTCTTGGCCATTTAAAGCACACTGAAGACTGTCTGCCACCGCTAATAGTTCTTTAGAAAAAGCCGTAAGAGCAAACTGCTCTCTGTCTTTACTAAATGCTTCTACTCGGCGGCAACGATTTTCTGTCTCTGCCATAATTAGAAGCTTTTCTTTTTCTAAATTTTGAATTTTTTCCTCTAAAGCAGCAATTTTTTGCTCTGTGCATACTTGACACGCCTCATCTTCCTTCGTGTGGAGATGCAGCGTTTCTTTTTCTAACTCTTCTTTCATTTTTCTACTCCTTCATAAATTGAGTCATTTTTTCTATAACGGGGATAACTTTTTGATAATCCATATAAAACGGACCAATTGCACCAATAGCACCCTGGACATCTTTTCGAAAAAAAGGCGTAAATACTAGATTAAACCCCTCAAAAGAAAAGGTCTCATGCTCTCTTCCAAAAAAAATATAAAAGTCTTCTGGGTCTCGTGGTAACTGAGATAAAATATGCATTAACGCATCTTCTTTTTCAAGCCACTGCAACAGAGCTTGAAAGGTTGAAAGCGTGGTGGCGCCTGAGATCGCATCAATTAATTGAGATTGCCCTTTAATCAGCATGTATTGCGAAGAGGTTTGCTTTAACGTAACGCTTTCTTCCAAATTTTCTAAGCACTCTGCAAGATACTCAGGGCTTTCGTGATGCAAAACATATTGGCGCACAGCGCTTAAAGACCGATCTGTTACAATATGAGGATTTAAATAACGATGGTATGAGTGAAGATGCCGTGGAGTTACTCGTTTTGGCAATCGAAGCGCATAGGGAGAAACAGTTTCGTTTTCAAAGATCAAAACACCTACAGCACGCTCTGGCGCTATATAAATAAAATCTAAATGCTTCAAGCATGGAACTCGAATAGACCGCATAAAGAAAAATCCTGCACATCTGCATAAAGAAGCAATAGTCTGTATAACACCATCAGGACAAAATTGAACACGCCACGACCTAAAGGCAACTTGTAAGGCGTCTTCTGTTGCCTGACAAAGATAATTCACTTTTCGCACCTTTTGGACATAAAGACGCAACGCGTCAGATGTAGGGATGCGACCAGAAGAACAATGTTCAGAGCTTAACAAGCCATCTTTTTCTAATTTTGCCATAATAGAGCGCAACGTTGCAGATGATTTGGTAAAACCAAGCCGTTCTGCAACCCGCTTAGAGCTTACTGGACTTCGAATTTCTAAATAAATATCAATAACGTGCCATAACGTTTCCAAATCTTTTTGGCTAAAAGAGGCCATATATTACTGGGATGTTCGCTATTTACACAAACGTATTCTAGTACATGTCGACAAAAAGAACAAGAAGCAAAGCTAGAAAACGATAATTCTTTGTTTTCTCACAAAATTTTTGCAGAACATAAAAAAATATTACCAACATTTTACGCAGTAAATAATTTTTATAAAAACGATATAAACAAATAGTTTCGAATTAACAAACAAATTGTTTTTCGAATTCGTATCGTATTTAAAGAAAAAAATATATTTATGTCTTGTTTAAAACCTGATTTTTGTGATACACTTAAAAAATGTTTAGTAATAATTTTTTGTTTACAAAACAAAATTAAAAAGCGGAGGAACATTTTAAGTGAAAGCGTACTATAGATGTTGTTTTCTTTTTGCAGTGTGGGGGAGTGTTGCTGGGTTTGCAAAAAAACAGCCACTTTGCTATGTGGTGCTTGACCCCATCAATCGCTCTGTTGTTGAAGGATTTAACGAAGAAAACCGTATTTTTCCTGCATCTTTAACAAAATTAATGACAGTGTTCATTACTTTTGATGCATTGGAAAGAAAAAAAATAAAGTTAGATACTCCTTTTTGGGTTTCAAAGAATGCAAGTCGGTGCCTTCCTATGAAACTTTGGGTAAAGCCAGGACAGAAATTAACGGTAAAAGAGTGTATTCAGGCAGTTTGCGTGTCATCTTGTAATGATGTGGCAACTGTTATAGCAGAAAATTTATCAGGAAACGTTTCTAAGTTTGTCAAACTTATGAATCAATATGCGCACAAGTTGGGAATGCGTCGTACGGTATTTAAAAATCCTTCTGGATGGCATCATCCCGATCAAAAAACTTCTTCAAAAGATATTGCGTTGTTAATGCGAGCAATTTGGTTTCGATTTTCTAAGTACGGTCATTTTTTAGGGACGAAAACTTTTTCTTATCAAAAAAGAACTTATCGTAACACCAATCGTTTATTGGGAAAAGTCGAAGGATTGTGTATGGGTAAAACGGGGTACACTTCTCATGCTGGGTATAACTTGTCTACTTTTACCGTGCGAAACTATCACCCTGTTATTGTAGTGCTAGTTGGAGCTCCAGGCGGGGAAGTTCGTAATAAAAAAGTGCAAGCATTGATTGAAAAGTTTTATCAAAAATATGCAAGCAGAAAAAAACGCCCTAAATTAATGGCTTATCGTTGCAAAAAAAAGTAGATATTTGTTTGCGAAAATTAGAAAGTTTCAAAATTTTTTAGGTTTAAGAGTTAATTTCTTTCTGTTGTCGATAAGAATAGTGGTTTGTCCTAAGGTCTTTTTATAAATAAAGTACTTTGCTCTTCCAGTTGTTTTATTCTTACCCAAGCTTTAGCTAGAACACCACTGAAAACTTCTTGGTGTACTCCTGTCATCCATACACACATATCTAACTCACTTAGCGCTTTCCATAGTGATTCACGGTGCATTTTATCTAGGTGTGCGCTTACTTCATCTAGTAATAAAAAATGAAATTCCTTGGGATGAAAATGTTTAATTGCTTTGGACCACGCCAAAACCAGTGATAGCAGCATACTTTTTTGTTCTCCTGTGGAACAAGATGCTATTTCTTGAGAATTGGGATGTGTTACAGCCCATTGGCACTGATGAGGACCAAACATTGTCGTTCCTTTATGAAACTCTTTAGTTCTTACTGTTTTCCAGTATTTTTTTAATTCCGATTCTTGATGAGGCAAATCTTTTTCATTAAAAGTAAGGCAAGCCATTAGGGATTCAAATTCTCCGTGTGTTTCCAAAGAAAGCAAGGGGAATGAGGGGAAAAGCTGCAAAAAAATCCCCAACATTTTTAACGCTTCTTGGCGAATTTTGTAGATTTTTACACTATTATGCGCCATGATTTCTTCCAAAGCATCAAATATAAAAGAAGACGCTTGAGATTTCAGTGCCCGGTTCCGCTCTTGCACTGCCAACTGATAGGACTGCAAATATTTTCCATAAGCGGGATATAACGTAAAAACGATACGATCAAAATATTTTCTTCTAGCCCACCATCCTTGATTCCACATGCGATCAATAGCAGGGGTAATCCAATGAATAGAAATCCACTGAGAGATCTCTAGTTGATGCTTTAAACGCACACCATTCATTGTAATGCAGCGCTTTCCTTTGCTTTCAAACGTTTCTAAAACTAAAGGCCCTGTAGGGCTTTGAAGCGACAATTTTAAAGTCCAGGATGCTTCTAAATCTCCTTTATGGTGCCAATTTGACGCATTTGTACCTTTTAACCCTTTTCCTGGTGCAAATAATGAAAGTGCCTCTAGGAGATTGGTTTTTCCCGCTCCGTTATCTCCTACTAGACAAACCACTCCTTGAGGAAACTCCAGCACCGCATTATGATAAGATCGAAATTTCGAAATCACAAATTGGTGCATAACTCATTAATAATATTAGATTTTTTTATCATCTAGAACCAGCTCAATACGTCGATCTTTATCACTAAATTGTCCTGCTTTTAAAGGATGAAACTCTCCAAATCCCGCGGCAACCAACCGCTGTTCTGGAATACCCTGTTCTTTTAAAAATGTAACCACTGCCAGAGCTCGTGCAACGGATAGTTCTAAATTATTTTTAAATCGACTGGTTTCTTTTAAAGGGTGGCGATCTGTGTGTCCATCTACGCGCAACACCCAATTAATATCTTTAGGAATAGAAACGGAAATTTTTTTTAAAGCTATGGCAAAATTACGTAAGGCCTCTCTACCATTAGGACCAACTTGAGCCGACCCCATTTCAAACAAGACCTCTGATTGGAATACAAAGCGATCTCCTACCAACTTTACGTCTTTTCTGCCTTCTAACAGTACTCTAAGTTTTTCAAGAAATTCAGAACGAGACTTCCATAATTGCTTGATTTTTTCTTCCATTAATTGTTCAATATGTTGTTCAAGTAAACTTATTTTTTTATCTTTTTCCTGAATCCATACTTCTGCACGCCAAGCATCTTGTCGAACTTTTTCTAAATTTTTCTCCTGAACATCTAAGTGTTCCATTAAAGTACTGTATAGAGCCACTAAACGTTGAATCTCTTTTTGATCCATTTTTTCTAATTCTTTCAACTTTTTATTAAGCGCTTGAGATTCTTGACGGGCTCGTACAACATCTTTTTTCCAACGCATACTTTGTTGTTCAAACAAGATTTTAGAATTTTTCAAGTTTTTTTCTTTTTCTTGAACCGTGTATTGAAGACAAATATTTGAAAGCGCAAACATTGTAAATACTAAAATTACCACCATTAACATTGCTGACAACAAGTCAACAAATCCAGGCCATATAGAAGATTCCAAAGAATGATTTGACACAAAAGGACAAAGTTAAGAAAATCACCAATAGAGTAGCACATTCTTTTATCCGCAGCAAAAAATTCTTATCTTATTGAACTTGATAAAAAATAAATTTTTTTTTGCTACAATTTAGATAATCTATAGTACCTATAATAAAATGAAAAATCTCGATTATAAAAAATTTTTTTTATCAGTTTTTTTAATTAATGTTTGGAACAAAGGTCTGTGCGTTTTTAGATCAGAGCTTGCTGATAGATTGGACCAATGTACCGATAATGTTAATTACATTAACAACGCGTTAACGCACAAAGAAAAAGTTACACATGAGCTTTCACAGGAGGAAGCTGTAGACTTTATTGAAGCAAAAGAATTGATGAAGAACGAATCAATATATGAATTATTTAAACTGGCTTCGGATGCAAAAAAATATACTAAGTATTTAGAAGAAATTTTAAATGAATATCAAAATAATACCATACAAGATCTAGAATCTTTAAAAGAAAATCTTCCAAAATTGCTTGAGATGCAAAAAATATTACAATCATTTTCTATCACCAAAAATGAGGAGTTAAAATACGTTTTGGAAAATTTAACTAAAATAAACGCTCTTAAAAAAGAGATAGTTCAAATTAAAATAAAAAGCAGATATGAAAACTCACTTGATGGACAGAACAAAGAGGAGGAAATAAATAGATTATTAGATGGATTTCGTTTTATTAAAAGCCCTGAACAAGGTATTGTTTCTGAAGAAACCGCTAACCAGGAACCTTCAACCGATAACCAGGAACCTTCAACCGATAACCAGGAACCTTCAACCGCTAACCAGGAAACTCAAAACCTTACAAGTGCTATAAGTGATGATACACAAGATACCTCCTCAAATCAAAGTTTTATTCAAAATGATTCAAAGCCAAAGCCAAAGACATACGTGGAACACACGAAAGGCTTCAATCAAGGCATCAATAAAGAGGTAGAAGACATGAATAATAATGCAAAGAGTTTGGCTGGTGCTATGGCTGGTGCTTATTATGATGAGACTGATACAACCGACGCAGGTATTAGAAAAATTCTTACAGAACAAGAAAAATCAATCGAAGATCGACTCCAACGCCGAAAAAAGAAAGAAGGGAAAAATTCAGAAATCTCAACAGCAGCAAATTCAGAAATCTCAACAGCAGATTCAGCTCAGTCAGTTAATTCACAAAATCAGGCCCAAGCTGTTCAAAGTTCCGAGGTCTCAGTTCAGGAACCATCTTATAATTTAAAAACAGAGGGAGATTTGCATAAGGCGCAAACCAATATCGAAAAAACTTCAAAAATGTCCGCCGAGCTCCCCACACCTAATAATATTAAAGAAGAACAAAATCAAAATAATGATTCGGTGATTTTGAAGCAAATAGATTTTAATAAAACAAATGAAGTGACCGACGGGTCCTCCCTGAGCTCTTTGAATTCCCCCACATCTCAAGACACATCGTTCCAAGCCCAAAAAAGTCAAATACTCGATAATTCCCTCTCCATGGAAGGCTCCAACAAAGCTGCTTTACAAAATCAGGCCCAAACTCAGTTAGAAGATTCAGCTCAGTTAGCAACTTCTTTATCAGTTAATCCACAAAATCAGCAACAAGACTCTTTACCGGAAAAACCCTTATCTTCTATACCAGAAACTTCAGTTATTTTAAAAGAGATTGTTAACTTAGAAAACGATAACAAAATTTCGAAAATAAACGAATATATAAAATTAATAAAGTTTGAATGTAAAAAAATAGAAAATGAGATGGGACAAATTACAAAAAAACTTTCCAAACTGACTAAAACAGCAGAAAACAATACTGATTTGGAATATGAAAAGAATCAGTTGAAAAATAAAGCAGAAAAACTAGAAAAATTCACAGCACAGAAAGAAGAATTACAAAAAGAAAATGAAAATATAAGATCAATAAAGAGAAAAGAATTACAAAAAGAAAATGAAAATATAAGATCAATAAAGAGAAAAGAATTACAAAAAGAAAATGAAAATATAAGATCAATAAAGATAGAATCACAAAGTTTCGATACCTCCAAATCCAAAAATAAAAAAAATAAGCCCTAATAAGACAACCTTTAAGAAGTCTCTTTAGAACTTTAGGGAAAAATATTCCCTTACTTATATTTTCTTCAAAGGGGAACTCGGCCTTCCCCTAACCTTAAAAGGCTTGCGGCTGTGCATGCTGAATTCAACGTCTTATCTCAAGAAAACACACCCTATACAATATTTACTTTCTTAATCTGTCTTGAACTTCAAGGTAGCGAAGAACTTCTTTGTGAAGACTTTCAATAACCTCTTCCGCCAAACTTAACACAACTTGTCTGCGTTCTTTTAACGTGTAATGAGACGGAATTACCATAGATACCTTAGAATGAACGGTATGAGACTGCTTAGATAATAATGGATTTTTCCCCATAAACACTCGCACTCCCAATATTCCCACATAAGTATTTTCATCTGCATCAGAACTAGTTGGCTGGACTTCTTTAAGTGGTGCTAATTTTGCTTCTATAATTTCTACATTAAAGGTAGGGCCGGATCCAGAACAGGAAAAAGCGCTTTTTGTCCATTGTCGAACCATATCGACTAAATTAACATCCAACAAGGTATTCCAGGACGAAACGAGAGCTTCTTGTTCAACGACCTGAATTTTTTCTGCACTAATAGCCACACAAGGACTAGAAAAATAACTTGATTTTGGTGAAATTGACGGGCCAGGTCTGCACCCCCATAAAAAAATTCCCCCTAAAATACTTATTGCTAAAAAATTCAAAAACACAAAATCCAAAAAATTTAGGTTCCCCACAGAAGAAGGATATCACAACATTATATCTTGAACAAGAATAGTTTACAAAAAGCTAAAACGATTGAGTATAAATAAATTCAAAGTCCCGGACCTTAATATTTTTTTTGATAAACTATCTTACACTCGCTTTGAGCATTTTTCTTATTGAATAGTATGAGTTTAAAAAAAATATTGTGGATCTTTTTGATTTTTGGAAAATCTGGATATGCGCAAGATTCTGGCACTTCTTTGAATCTTTCTGTTCCTGAACTTCCCGCTTCTTCATTGGAAAAGGATGGCACTCAGGGAGAAAAATCTCCAGATTCTTCAGAAGAACCCCCGGCCTCTTCTGAAAAAAACGAAACTTCAGATAACCCCGAAAATTCAGGTCAAAATGACCCCCCAGAAGAGCCCTTATCTAAAGAAACCCAACAAGAAAAAGAACTGTACGAATTGAATGCGTACTTTGATAACTACATGGATCCAAGACCATTTGCTGTGGGCAGTACAGAATTTTGATAAAAATTCTTTACTACAAAAAATTTGTCTGACATCTAAGATCTTTTCCCCTTAACCAGTTTGTCTGCGCTTTAATAAATTAATAAATCATAATTAAAAAGGGGGGCGCATCAAGAAAAAATTTTTTTCTGTTCATCCCCCCATAACAAAAGCTCTATCTCTTAATGTTTATCCAAAGAAGGGGCTGCGTTGATGTTTGACAAAATTTCTTTTATAAGCGCTTCTTCATTAGGAGCGGGTTTTGAAGCGCTTTCCCCAGAAGCGTTAGGCCCAGCAGGCAATGATGGCGTGGTATTTGATGGAAGTTTAGATTTTTTCTTCCTATCATTTTTTTCATCATCATCTTCATCATCTTCATCATCTTCATCATCTTCATCATCTTCATCATCTTCTTCCTCATCGTCTCCATCATCGTCATCTTCTTGCTCTTTCTTATTTTTTTGTTCTTGGAGCTTATCTTCAGAAACTTTTTTATTTTCGTCTTCTGATATTTCTATGCGTTCTTCTTTTTTCCAATTTTCTGCTTTAGGATTGTCAAAATATTTTAACAATCTTTCATTAAAAGCACGCCATATATGTACAGTAGGCCACCCATCAGCAGGCTTAATCATAGGCGCTTCATTGTCATTTCCGCACCAAATTCCCGTCATGATAGGACCGGCAAATCCAATAAACCAAACATCTCTGTACCGTTGAGAAGTTCCCGTTTTTCCACCACAAAAAACTTCCTTTCCAAGGCCTGATTGTAAACGGGCTTTTCTTCCAGATCCTTCCGTAACAACGCTATTCATAAGGCTGCGCATTTCTTGAATTGCTTCTTGCGATACGCACGACGCATCCGAATCTTGATCTTTTGGGTGTTGATACAATATTTTTCCTTTTTTGTTCAAAATTCTTTCCACACCATAAGGACGCACAGCTTTTCCCTCATTCAAAGTAACAAGGTATGATCCAGTCATTTCTAATAATGTTACCTCTCCAGACCCCAGAACTAGACTGTAATTGTGGGGTAATTCAGAAGAAATTCCTAAAGTTTTTGCAAGACGTTTAACGCGTTTTAATCCTATAGAACTGGCAAGTCTTACAGCCACTGCATTAATAGAATAAGCAAATCCTGTGCGGATTGACACTTCTCCTCGAGCTTTGTGTTTGTAATTACTGGCTTTCCATCCCCCAATTTCTATGGGGTAATCGCTGATAAGATAATCTGGATCGTATCCTTCTTCTAGCGCTGCAAGAAAGGTAAAAAATTTAAAACTAGATCCTGCTTGCCGTTTTGCTTGAGTTACACGATTGTAAGCATTTTTTCTATAGTCTACGCCCCCCACCATGGCTAAGATTTCTCCAGATGCCTTGGTGCATAACAGCGCTACTTGACTGGCGTGAACTTTAGTGCCACGCGCTTTCATAATTTTCAATGCTTCTTTTTCTGCAATGCTTTGTACATTGGTGTCTATTGTCGTAATAATTTCGATATCCTCTGTGATGTTTTCTAGAAGGTCTGGAAGACATGTCATGATCCAATCAGTAAAATATCGAAACAAGTTTTTTTTCTGTGTGGATATTTCTATAGAAGAAGGCAAAGCCATAGCAGTGGCTGCGTCTTCTTGAGTAATAAAACCTTCTTCAACCATGTTTTGTAACACACGTTTGGCTCTAGATTCTGAGCGCTCATAATGGGAAATAGGAGAATATCTGCACGGACCTTTTAACATTCCAACCAAAATTGCTGCTTCGTATAAAGTCAAATCACTGGCATTGTGTCCAAAATAATACAAAGACGCAGCATCTAGCCCTGTAACGTTGGCTCCTAAATAAACACGATTCAAATACATCGTTAAAATTTGCTCTTTCGTGAACGTCATTTCTAATTTTACTGCAAGAATCGCTTCTTTAATTTTGTGTTTTAACGATCTATTTTTGTAATTATGAAGTTTTTTACTTTCAAAAAAATTTCTTGCAAGTTGCTGGGTAATGGTGCTTCCCCCCTGCACTACACCGTTTGCCTTAACGTTACGCAAAAATGCTCGAAAAGTTCCTATAGGATCAATACCGAAATGATAAAAAAATCTTCGATCTTCAGTGGCCAGTAACGCTTGAATCAAATAAGGTTTTAGAGTTTTTATATCAACAGTTCTTCCGTAAAAAATTCCATAACTCCCCAAAGCATTTCCAAAACGATCTTTTATTAAAACATGCGGATCTCGATGTAGTCTTGTAATTTCCTCAACAGAAGGTAAATCGTACCCGAACCAGATAACAACTGCTCCCAAAGCAAGCACCGACCATACAGACACAATCAGAAGCCATTTAATAAATGAAAAAAAAATCCCACAGCGCCGCTTTGGAAAAGGCTTTAAAAAACGCTCTTCTCTCATAATCTACAAAAATTCAAATATTAACGATGGGGGGTAAATAAGCTTAACAAATTCCCTAATGGGCGCGTGTATCGCAAAGCTCCCGCAAGAAGCCCTATTCTCGAAGGAACTCCTTTCACAGGAAGTGTATCCAAAAACTGATGAATACATTGAGAAAATCCCAAAGCATTTTTCATAAAATACTCTTTATTCCAAGGAGTTGAAATACGACTCCACAGCTGTCGTTCTTGGGGTTCAGTAAGTTCCGAATCTTTTGGAACCCCAAATTCTGTAAGGTATTCTTTGTCTTGATGAAGTAGAAAAAACATACGTTTATAGGCAGAAAGGAACGCGATCCCCGCATCTTCTTGCAAAAAAATACGCAACTCATCAGCAAGCACAAACAACTCTTTTAAAGATTTAGAAAACCTAAACGTCCCAACAGCTTCTGCAATTTCACGAGAAATGCTGTGTTCTTCCAGGTAACGGGAAAATTGCTTAAATATTAACTGTTCTAGCAAATCTAAACTGTCCTTATGAGATAAACTATCCATCTTTTGGGTGTTTCGATAACTTTCAAGGCTAATGCGAATACTTTCTGAAATAGAAAAAGGGTAGGGGTGTTGAACTGCAAGGCGCACCCAACCATAAGCTCCTCTACGCAATGCCATAGGATCTTTAGAGCTTGTAGGGTATTTTCCAATACTAAAAAACCCAACCAATGTATCCATACGATCTATCATTCCCAACCACCCTCCAAGGCAGCTTTGATTTTTTAGATCCTGATTGGGGGTAAGAGGAAAATATTGTTCTTCCAGCGCTTCTGCTATCAAGGGGTCAATGTCTTGAGCCAACGCATAGTACTTTCCCATGATACCTTGAAGTTCTGGAAATTCTCGTACTGCTTGAGTTGCCAAATCCGCCTTTGATAGTGCTGCTGCAGCGCTTAATGCGCCAGATTTATCCAATTTCGTTGCTACTACCTCTAACCGACGAACTTTTTGAAGCATAGTACCAAGCCCTTCAAAAAATACTTTTTCCTTAAGATGCTGATTATATCTTGCCAGTGGTTGACGAAGATCTTGATTCCAAAAAAACAATGCATCAGATAGCCTTGCTTCTGCAACGCGCTGATGGCCACGCTGAACTTCCAAAGTAGGATCTTTTCCATCTAAAACAACAATAAAATGCGGTGCTAATTGTTCTTGAATTTTTAAAGGAAAACAACGCTGATGATGCTTTAATGTTGTGAGTAAAAAAGGAGAAGGGAGTTTTAAAAAATCTTCAGAAAAAGATGCCAAAAAAACCTTCGGCCATTCGGTCATTCCTGAAACTTCTCCTAAAAGTCCATTAGAAGCTAAATCCTCTTCAAAAACTTGGTACCCGTGATTTTGAGCCAAGGTCCTTAGTTCCCCCTGAAGGTAAGAAAAACGTTCCAAAGGACAAACCCACAAATTTTTTTGTTTCAACGTTTCTTTATAATCCAAAGCTTGGGGAACAGAGATCCAGATTTTCTCTAAAGGATTTTCGCATAATGCCGGATGACCGGGGGTTGTATTTTTTGTAGATAAACAAAGCCCATCAGGCCTGAAAGTCCAATTCAACTGCTTATCGTCTAACATACAAAGCAAAGAATGAATGGGACGAATCCAGCTAAAATCATCAGTTTTGTGCCAATGCATACGCTTTTGCCAGTAAAAATGCTCTAAAAAATCCACACAGATTCGATGTAACTTTTTTTCTACTGCTTCAAGTTGATTTTTTGCAACCCAAACATCCCCCTTAGAGTTTTTTTGCTGGTAACAGTTCTCTGATCCGTGTATGTGCAAAAATTTTTCGATAACATAATCAGGGGCTTTGGCGCTTGGACCTTTAATAAAAGAAGATCTCTCTGCAGAGTTATCCATTTCAAGGATTAAAAAGCCAACGCGTCGCAAAGAACAAAATCCTTGAACGTTTCCTATCAATTCTTCGGATTTAAGCGCTTGGTCTATATGACGTCTAATGCGATGATATGCATCCCATTGAAGATTTGCGGGAATTTCATCACTGTACACCTCGAACAAAAATGCTTGAGTCATCAGTAAGCAGATCATTATTTTTCAGTTTCTCAATTCTATCAACAATTTTTTACATATGCAACGCAATGATCTGTTTTGGCAACTTAATTCTGATTCTTTACGCTTACATAACAATCAGAACCTATCTTCACAGTTAAGCCAACCGACGAATCAGTAGCATTGGATGGGGGATCATAGTGTTGTGTTTTTCCGGTTGAACGTTTATTTCATACTCCCTGGCCAATCGCATAAAATGATTTAGCCAAGCAAATAGTCTTTCTACCCCCTATCTTTTCGCTAAAATCGCCCAACCCGGCGTAATACGTGCCAAAATTTCTACGGTCTTTTTCAATATTCTTCTTCAATATTCTTCTTCAATATTCTTCTTCAATATTCTTCTTCAATATTCTTCTTCAATATTCTTCTTCAATATTCTTCTTCAATATTCTTCTTCAATATTCTTCTTCAATATTGTTTTGAACAAACCCTTCGAACGTTTTACGAGAACCAGCAACGGGGCATACGCCTTTAAGTGCTGGATATTTTATGCTCGCCTTATCAAATGCCTTTCATCCCGCAACAGTGCAAACCTTCAGATGAAAAATTATGTCCTAGGGCATCCGTGACACTATGGCGTTTACGCTCTTTGAGATCGGAAGAGCGTCGTGTAGG
>NZ_ARPM03000129.1 GCF_000388175.3 Holospora undulata HU1
ATAGCATCATTCACAAAGTGTTAAAACAAGTGTTACCCCCACAGGAGCCTCAGAAAAAATAGGTATAGATGGAGGGAAAAAAGATACGTAAACGGCATCATAGTGGTGTTGATAGGCAAGGCAATCTGCTCCATATCACTGTTCATAAGGCCAATGACACAGGTGCTGGGTGCAGAGTTTTTAAGGAAATGTTGCAAAAATATCCTAAATTAAATGGGGTGTGTGCAGATGCGGGATATAGAAACCCCATGGAGGCATTTGTAAGAAATATATTGAATAAAACTATAGTAATCTCAGAGCATATATCTCAAGAATGGGCCATACTTCCAAAGCGTTGGATCGTCGAAAGAACATAGGATAGCTAAATCCTTTTCGAAGGGCGTCTAAAGATTATGAAATTGCCATAGCGACTGCTAAAAACATAAGTATGATAGCCTATTCCATGATCCTATTAAGAAGGATAGCTAAATCATGAATACAGGTTCTGATATCTAGCTTGCAAAGGGGGGGACATCTTGGGTGCAGCAGATTTTATTACCAAATCTTCCAAAAGAAAGCAGTAGTGTTATGACTAACGCTAATTTCCATAAAGGGAAAGATATGCACAAGATACTAGAAGATGCCATAGTTTGCTTTATTTGCCTCATCATTCCCCTGACCTCAATCTCTATTGAGAAAAAATGTGTCCAAGCCACACATATAAGAAGAACATTATCGTAATCTTTTTATACTGATTTAGCTATGTATTGCAGGTCTTGTTAACTTTAAAAACGGGTTTGTACTCACTTAAAACTAAATTTGAAAAAGACTAACTCTAAATAAAAAGCTTCTCCGCTCAAAAACTACGTACGTAGCAAGTATAATAAACAAATCATTATTTTTTTAATATTAAAATGATAAAATATAAAAATAAAAATAAACAAAAAAGTACAAGAAATGAAAAACTTTTATTTTTTACTACTCATAGGAAACATAATAATGAATGCCGGAGCATTTGCAAGAGGAGGAGGCCACGGTGCCTTTAGAGGCTATGCAGGCGCCAGAAGACATTTTACGCACCCCCATAACACTGTTGGAGTAAATAAAAGTCCAAACATATCTAATAATGTTCAAAAAAGTGCATCCTTTAGCGGAGGCGGCGGATATGCAGGAGGGTACGGTGGAGGAGTATACGCTGGGGGGTACGGTTGGCCGTTGGCAGCAGCAGCAACTACAGTTGCCACTGCCGCACTTCTTGCTCCTAAAAATTCTTCAGCGCCTGTAGTGTACGAAAATATAGATGTATACCCATAACACGCTTGTTTTTCTATGTTGAAAGCCAAAAAAATGATAATTTTTGCAAAGGGAAAGGTATACAAAAAAAAGAAGTTTTTTGGCCTTAGACGATTTATCTAAAATAACGGTCTTATGGTGCTTTCATCAAAATAAAGTTGTAAAAAAATCATCATATCTTCTGGGATTTTGCTAGTAATAGATACATTTTCGTTCGTTGTCGGATGAGTAAACGATAATTGATAGGCGTGAAGTCCTTGACGCGATAAATCTTTATGGGGGCGCCCATAGATGTGATCTCCCACAATTCCATTGCCTAAATGGGCCAAGTGTACACGAATTTGATGAGTTCTTCCGGTTTCTGGAAAACACTCTACAAGGCTGTACTTTTGGCATTTGGAACGCGCTTTCGTTCTGTAACGCGTTATAGATACTTTTCCCTGAGTCAGACTAACAGACATACGCAGTGGATACCTGGGATGTCGTCCCATATGAACTTCAACGCGCCCTGCCAAAGGGGTGGGGCAAGCATAAACAATAGCCCAATAAGTCTTACGAATGCGCCTTTGAGCAAATTGCTCGCTTAAGTGACGGTGGGATAGGTCATTTTTGGCAACCAGTAATGCTCCGCTAGTAAACTGATCTAAACGATGCACGATACCTGGGCGCTGATGCCCTGCTAATTCAGAAAGCTGATTTTTACAATGCGCAAGAAGCCCGTGTACTAAACTATCTTCTTGATGTCCTATGGATGGATGCACTACTTGTCCTGCAGGTTTATTGATGGCAACGATATCTTCATCTTCATATAAAATATCCAAGAGCATAGAGATAGGTTTTAATTCACAAGGTTTGGGAGGAAAAATTTCAACACGAAACACTGTTCCAAAAGAAACTTTCATAGATTGGTGTTTTTTAGACAAAGCTCCTTCAGAATTTTTCACCTGTCCTTGCTCTAACATGTTTTGAATACATGTTCTGCTGCACTTGGGAAGACGTTTTGCCAAAAATTGATCCAATCGTATTCCAGAAAATTCTGAATCTACGCAAAGGGTATAAATTTTATTGCTCTCAACCATTTGTTTCCTTATTCCTTAATATTCTAAATTTTCTGAACACGATGCTCTGATATCTCTTTATTTTTTAATTTTTCCAATTCCTAACTTAATGATTTTCCTAATTTAATAATATTTTATTTGACTTAATTATCTTGAAAACTTAGGAACCTGTAATTTTATCTTCCCAACCATTTTGAACGCACTTCGGGCATAATGTTCAAATCAATACCTCTGCGAATTTCTTCCATCATAGTGTTCATAAAAAAAATGTTATGAATTGTAAGCGCAGACCCAGCTGTAATCTCTTTTGATTTGATTAAATGATGAAGGTAAGCACGAGTATAACGCAAACACGTGGGGCATGAGCAAAGCTCGTCAATGGGACGATGATCGTTTTTGAAGCAAGATTTTAGTAAGTTGATAGAAGAACGAGAATGATAGTCTTCTTTTGCATCGCTCCAATAATTCGGTCTGATTAATGCGCCTCCATGGCGACCTAATCGCGTGGGGATCACGCAATCAAACGTATCGATTCCCTTTGCTATTCCGTCGAAAATATCTTCAATTTTTCCGATACCTAGTAAATGAATAGGGCGATCAGAGCACAACTTTTCCAGCGCCATATCTAAAACTTCCCGCATTTCAACAGAGGTTTTTCCCAAAGATCCTCCAATCCCATGACCAAAAAACGGCATAGAATTTAAAAAATCCACACTGACACGGCGCAATTCGGGGTAAATTCCCCCTTGAGAAATTCCATAAAGTCCTTGATGAGTTTTCTTATATACAGAATCTTCCTTCAAAAAAGCTGTTAAAGATCTTTGAGCCCAGCGGTGGCTTTGTTCCATGGAAGCACGTGTGTGTTCGTAAGAAATATGGTAAGGCGTGCATTCATCTAGTGTAAAAATACAATCTGCTCCCAATGCTTGCTGAACATGAATGGAAAGTTCTGGAGTAAGACACCACTTAGATCCGTCTCTATAACTTAAAAATTCTGCTCCCGCTTCAGAAATTTTAAGATAGCGTTTTGATCGTGGAGACCCCTTGATTTCTTGAGACACACATCCATACCCAAGACTAAAAATCTGATATCCCCCAGAATCTGTATATGTTGGACCATTCCACCCCATAAAAGATCCCACTCCTCCAGCATCGGCAACAACATCTGCTCCAGGATGTAACATTAAATGATAAGTGTTTGCTAGCAGAACAGGGGTGTTCAATTTTTCTATGATCCACGTGTCGACTCCTTTAATTGTTGCCTTGGTGGAACAGAAAAAGAAAGAGGGCGTTGAAATCTTACCATGTGCTGTCAAAATTGTTCCTAATCGACCATAGGAGGTGGTTTTTTTCACTTCAAATTTAGGGAATATCACAATGAAATGTAAATTAAAAAAAACATCTTTCTATATTCTAACACAAACCGATAAGACTATATAGCGTAAGAAATAATTTTTAAACATTCTAGATTGTAAATTTAGAATAGACGCATTCACCTTCTAATAGGATTTGAACATTTAAAGATTAATTACTTCTGATAAAATCATCTTGCAAAAACAAAAAAAATCTGCTAATGTCCTAAAAGGAAAAGGAGTGTAGCTCAATTGGTAGAGTTCCGGTCTCCAAAACCGGCGGTTAGGGGTTCGAGCCCCTTCACTCCTGGGTGCAATTCAAATCTTTGTGCTTAGTTTTGGCACACGCAAGTTTTTTCTTTCGTTTAGTTTTTCAAGAGCGGCAGAAAAGGCTTTTCGGTATGTGTCGTAGGTGTTTGTTTTCTTCATGGGATAGGTTAGGTTTTTAAAAACTTGCTTTACCTTCAATACTTTGGTAAAATCCTCTACTGAAAGGCTTTCTGGAAAGTGCATTTTTTAGATGGATTTTAAAAAAAATAAAAAAAGTATGGTATTGTGGATAATTTTGGGGTTACTGATTCTTTCGTTTTTCAATTTGTATCGACAAAAAATGACCAGTGCTCCCTTAGTTGTGGATTATTCAGAGTTTATTGATCGTGTTCACGAGGGGCGTATTCAAGAAGTTGCACTTCAAGGAGAAGTTTTAGAGGCTTTATACAAAACGGGTGAGCGGATTCAGGTTTTTCTTCCCAAAATTGTTCAGCTGCAAAACCTTCCTTTGGATTTATTCAAAGATAAGGGGGTGAGGTTTCGTTTTGTACCACTAGAAGTGTCTTTTTTTAATTTTTATACTCTTTTACAAATTGCTCTTCCTTTTTTGACTGTTGGATTAATCTGGTTTTTATATTATCGACAATCTCAAGGAGGCGCTGGGCGTTCTATGGGGTTTGGGCAATCCAAAGTTAATTTTATCGATCCTGATCAACATCATATAACTTTTGCTGATGTGGAGGGAGCGGAAAATGCAAAAGAGGATCTTCAGGAAGTTGTAGATTTTTTAAAAAATCCTGAAAAATTTGAAGTTCTGGGAGGAAAAATTCCTAAAGGCGTCTTATTGGTAGGTCCGCCAGGAACAGGGAAAACTCTATTGGCCAAAGCAGTGGCAGGGGAAGCAGGTGTTCCTTTCGTGTTTATGTCTGGATCAGATTTTGTAGAAATGTTCGTGGGGGTTGGTGCTAGCCGTGTTCGAGATCTTTTTCGTCAGGCAAAAGAACATAAGCCGTGTATTATTTTTATCGATGAAATTGATGCAGTAGGGCGCGCGCGAGGTGGGCACGCTGGGGGGGGACACGATGAAAGGGACCAAACTCTCAACCAACTTTTGGTAGAAATGGATGGGTTTAGTGAGCGGGAAGGAATTATAGTTCTTGCAGCCACTAACCGAGTAGATGTTTTGGACAAAGCATTGATCAGGGCTGGACGATTTGATCGACAGATTATGGTTCCATTACCAGACCTAAAGGGAAGAGAGGGGATTTTGCGTGTACATACACGAAAAGTGCGCTTGGCTCCAGAAGTGTCTTTGTTGCAAGTTGCTCGGGGAACTATTGGGTTTTCCGGAGCAGACTTAGCTAATTTAGTTAATGAAGCAGCGTTAAGAGCGGCAAAATTTAATAAAACTTCCGTAGACAAAGAGGATTTTGAGGCAGGACGAGACAAGATTCTTATGGGGCCAGAACGAAAAAATATGTTGATGACGGAATCGGATCGTCGTCTTACTGCTTTTCATGAGGCAGGGCATGCACTGGTTGCTGCGTATTCTTCTCATTCAGACCCTATTCACAAAGCAACCATTGTTCCAAGAGGAATGGCTTTAGGGCTAGTAATGCGTTTGCCAGAAACTGATAAAGTTTCTGTAACTAGAGCATCTTTACTGGCTGATCTTGACATTGCTTTGGCAGGTCGCATAGCAGAAGAAATGATGTTTGGAGAAGAAGGTATTACCACTGGCGCTTCTAGTGATTTTAAGTTTGCTACAAATTTAGCCAGAAAAATGGTGACGCATTGGGGGATGAGCAAGAAGATAGGGTATCTATTTTATGGAGAGCAAGATGAATATTGGAGCGGGCTAGCTTCTCATATCTCAGATAACGAGGTCAATCAGATAGATGAAGAAATTCGAAAATTATTAAAAGAAGCGCACAAAAGAACTTTAGATCTCTTAACCAAATATAAAAGTCAGCTTATTTTATTGGCAGAAACTTTGTTAATTTACGAAACCCTTTCAGGGGAAGAAATTGATGAGTTATTAAAAAATGGAGAAATCAAGCGTCCGATTCCTGAACTAGAAGAGGTTCAAAAATCAGACCCAACCGCTTTAACAGAAGTTTTACCTAAGGAAGATTCTTTGGGTGGGGAGGATTCTTCTAATGGAGAGATCCTTTCTTCTGTTTCTTTAACTATAGTGAATACATTGAAATATTGCTGGCGTGTAATTTTAAAGCACGGAGGAACTTTAGGAGTATAATAGAGGTAATAAACTTATCATTTTTATCATTTTTTTCACAATTTAGGAGGGGAGCTTTAATATTTTTGTATAAAGCTAGTTAGAAGAAAATAGTCGTAAGAAAAAGAGATAAAAATATAAAAAACTCGAGACTCTTAACCAAAGACAGCATGATTAATTTTCAAAGTTTTATTAACGTGAAGTAGAGCAAAAATAAGCAGTGTTACCTCTAGCATTTCAAGAGATCTTGTGTTTGCAAGGGGGGGGCGAAATCTTGCAAACCAATGGCGGTGTCGAGCATTATTTTGTTCAGTGGAAAACGTTTTATCTTTTTCCTGAAAGAGGCGGTTGCTTGGAATAATTTTATTAAAACCTTCCAAAGGATCTTTGCAATAAAATAAAATTTTCCTTTTCTTTAATCGTTCAAAAAGTCGTTTGAAAGTTTGAATTGAGAGATCACCAAATTCCCAATCGATGAGCTGTTTTCCAGCACATCCTAGACTTTGAAATCCAAGCTTTAAAAATCCAAATTTTTTGCTTCTTTTTTTAATAATGCAAAAATTGATCGATTTCCTTGACACTACCTTTGTCTTCTGGGAAGGGCTCAATTTTGGCGCATAGCCTTGATCCTAAGGTGCCCGCCCGCTTCAAAACAGCGGTGGCGCCGACAACAAAACGCTGAGCAATTCGGTTCATTGAAAGGCGCGTGAAATTTTTTCCACATTTTTTACATTTGTACCGCTGCCCCCCTCGAACAAAACCGCTTTTAAATCAATCCCAATATTCACAAAATTTACATACAATCTTTTTTAGAGACTTTTAAAAGAACTCTTCTATGACTGAAAACTGTTCAGCGCGAGTAAAGACTTCTGTTTCTTAGTGTGGCGGTCAATTTTATTTGTACTGAGGGATTTTGAAGCGTATCAATAACGTAATAGAGTTTTTTAATGGGCTAAGGGATGTACTTAAGAAACTTTTATTTAGTTTAAAAAAAGTTTGGGGTAGTTTGTTTTAGGAAAGATAAGAAAAAATAAATTTTTGAAATTTTCATACTTATAAAGTTTTAAAAGTAATAGGAATCTTTAATTTATTGTTTTTTATAAATTACTGGAAAAATCTTAATAATGATTATTTAATTCTAACGTAATTTTTTTTATAAAAAATAAATTTATCGTCGTTCAAAGAGTTATTAATTGTTTGCACCTGTAAAATAATTCGTATATAATTTTTCTAGTCATCCCTGTATCTTGTTCAGATTTTGTTGATATACAGAAAGCAGTTTCTTTCCTTAAGAATGGTTTTTTTGTTCTTGTTTTCTTGCTTTTTTTCTGCAAAGGTGTTTTGTATATCTCCAGAATCTGTCATAGAGCTTCAGTGGGGAGAAGTGGTCTATGAAACAGCAACTTACGTAAAAGTACCTTTGAAAATTCTCATCACTCCTCATTGGAAATTGATGGGACCAAAGAGTATTGGAGATACATTAAGTCATCCTCCAGAAATTTTTTGGAAAAATTCTGAAAATATATCAGATGTTCAGGTACTGTGGCCCGCGCCAATTCCTTGGTTTGAGGCAAAACAAAGAGGTCAAATTTATCGGCACCATGTATTTGCTATGCTTTATGTTCAGCTTAAAGACCGCAATGGTGGAAAGTTGAACATTGAATTTAGGGGGCAGTGCTGTGGAAACGTGTGTAAAATAGTGAAAGAGACTCTTTCCTTACCGTTAAATTCTTATCAAGCGTTTCAAGGAAGAAGCTGGAAAATGTTATTATTTGCGTTTTTGGGGGGGGCTATCTTAAACGTTATGCCTTGTGTTTTACCGGTTTTGGGATTAAAGCTTAAGGGATTATCTAAAGTGTCTCCTTTTTTGTTGAAGCGTACATTTTTAATGACAAGTCTTGGAATTTTTTTGGGATTTTGGTTGCTGGCATTGACTACAATCTTATTGAAATTCGTTTTTCAAAAAGAAGTTGGATGGGGAATACATCTACAAAACCCTTATTTTCTTATAGCTCTTTGTCTGGTAATGGTCATTTCTTCTTACAGTCTGTTGGGACTTTTTCAATTTAATATTCCAAGATGGACTTTGCACTTTGTTCCTAAAGATTATCGCACCTCTCTTGGAGCTTTGGGGTCGGGATTGTTGGCAGTTATTCTTGCAACTCCTTGTTCTGCTCCGTTTTTGGGGCCTGCTTTGGGATATTTTTTGTGCGGAACAGTGCAGGAAATTTTGTACGGATATACTTCTATTGCTTGTGGATTTGCGTTACCTTACATTATTGGATTTGTTTTTCCTATTTATCGTTTTCTTCCTAAACCCGGCGCTTGGATGGTAATACTAGAGCGTTTAATAGGAATTTCTTTCTTGGGAGCGGCAATTTGGTTAGTTTGGTGGCCTTTGCGTTCTTTTCTTTCAGTTTTTATGCAACAATTGGCTCTTGGTTTGCTAATTTTGATGGCATGTGTTCCATTGTTACACTATTTCTTAACATATAGGTTGCCATTATTATGGAAAAGTATTTTACTTTTTGCTTTTCCTAGTATGGCGGGAATAGGACTATTTTTGTTGCCGTTTTTTAGTCAACAGTCTAGTCAAAAAATTTCCATGCAGGACGGAAAAATTCATTGGATCCCCTGGAGTCCTGCACTGATGCGTCAATCTATACAAGCAGGACGCATCGTTTTCATTGATGTAACGGGGATGGGATGTTTGACTTGTATGCTGAATAAGCAGGTATTTTTGCACCCAAATATTCAAAATCTTCTTGCAAAACCGAACATGGTGTGCATGCGTGCGGATTACAGTACTGGAGCTGATGAGATTACTGCTTTACTTAAATCTTTTTCTCGCGCGGCTATTCCATTTAATGTTTTGATTTCTAAAGATTTTCCAGGAGGAATTGTTTTAAATGAGTTGTTAAGCGTAAAAGAGATTGAGGAAGTTTTAGAGTTATTTAAAAAATTTCAGCCTTCTAAGGATTTGAAAAACAATAAAATCTTGTATAAAAAGGGAGAAAAAAATGTCTGAGTGTGCACAAGAATCGCTTTCATCTTTATCTTTTGAAGCAGCAATGAAGCAGTTAGAAGAGATTGTTAAAAAATTTGAATCTGGAGGACTAACGTTAGAAGAATCAGTTATTGCTTACGAAAAGGGGGTGCGGTTGCGCCAGTATTGTGATGAGTTGCTTAAAAATGCAAAACTTCGCATGGAGCAAGTTAGTAGAAACGTAGAAGATGAAAAAATCGATGATAAGATGAAGCCCGCGTGAAAAAGCGGAATGGAGCTTTTTTAATTTTTTTCGTAGTTTTCAAAAAATAATAGGTTTGATAAAAAATTAAAGAATATGAGGTAGAATAACTTAAAACCTAACAACAGTGAAAAATGCAAAAACGAATTTTCTTATTTCTTTTTACCATGGTAGCTTTTAATTCCGTATTTTCTGCGCCTCCAGCTCCTCCTGCGCCTCCTGCACCTCCTGCTGGGGCTGCTCCTGCTGGAGGCCCCAATCCTTCCGGGCCTAGTCAACCTATAGACGAGGTCTATAGCTCATCCAGATCAGGGGGGGATATAGAGCAGCGTCTAGATGCTATGGAAGGAGCATTTATGGATATCTGCAAGAAATTTTCAGGTTCAGGTCAAAAAGATGAATCTTCGTCAGGTCCTGGTGGTGGATTAGAGGGACCTCTTCCTCCCGCTGGTGGAAATCCTCCTACCGCCTAAAGGAGAATAAATAAGATAATTTTAAAGCTGGTCGAAAAAATTCGATTAGCTTTTTTTTGATGGTCTAAAAAGATATTTTTTATATGGCGTTTATCGACGGTGTAAAGCGTTTGTAGTTTTTTGAATGCAAATAGATAGAAGAAAAGATTTATGTAGAAGTACTTTATAAGTTTTAGAAAAAAGCTAATAAAAATGAAAAAATAAAAAAACTGTACTAAAAATATTATAAAAAATTTAAAGTAGATAATTTTTAATATGGATTTAATTAATCCTATTCTATAAATTTTTGCTTAAAAGTTTTATCTATTAACGCATAAGAAAAGCTTACGTTTTCATAAGATTCTAAACAATTTCAAGTTGGCATTAATACTTTTGTAAGGCAGGGTAAAAATAGATCCCCAATTAACCAGACATCCCCATTTCACAGGATGTTAATTACTTTACATATAGCTAAAAGATTATAAAAAGAATATGACAATGGATCTGGATAGAGTTGTAATTACGTAATAAATTATATAATTAAAGTTATGACATATTCATTAGATTTTCGAAAAAAGTATTAAAAACAAAGTGAGGGTTATCATTTGAAAAATTAGCCGCTAGATTTTTCATATCTAAATCAGCAGTAGTGA
>NZ_ARPM03000128.1 GCF_000388175.3 Holospora undulata HU1
TTTCATACTTAATTCGGCTTGTCTTAACAAAGTTCATGCATCACTTTTTCCCATACCCCCTTAATCCTACATCGTCTATAAAACGAATGTACCGTCGAATATGGTGGAAAATCTTTTGGTAGCATGCGCCATTGACAACCGCTCTTGATTATATAAAACACTGCATTAACAAGCTCTTTTTTGTTGTATTTGCTTCTATTGCCGCTATCAAAATGATGTTTTATCACTTCCCACTCTCTTTCTTTTAAATCGCTTGGATAATTCATCTTCTACTCCTCCAAGCCTTTTATATCACACTTTTTTATTCATGAATACAGGTTCTAAATAAAATTTTTCCTCATTCAGATTTTAAATTTAGATTTTCAGTAATATAAGTTTTAAACTTCTATTCTTATTTGTGTTGTATTAATATAAATAAAAAATTAAATATTCGGTAATTTAATATTTATAAATGTAAAATTACCCCCACAACATTGCATACCTTCATTTATTGATCATATAAATTATTTCTAAGGGATCTTTTCTATTTTAACAAAATACGGTATGCTGTCTTCAGGTTCGGGGTTGTAGCTCAGTTGGTAGAGCGCGTCGTTCGCAATGACGAGGTCAGGGGTTCGAATCCCCTCAGCTCCACAGTGAAATTTGGATAGAAGATATGTTAAGATCTCCAGAGTGGTTTATTGCTTGGCGTTATCTGTGGGCTTCCAGAAAAGAACGATTTATTGCAATTATCGCAAGTTTTTCCTTCTTAGGAATTGTTTTGGGAGTAGCAACATTAATTTTGGTCATGTCTGTTATGAACGGGTTTAGAGAGGAGCTCGTTTCAAGAGTTATCGGGTTTAACGGTCATTTACTTCTTTCAGAAGGAGAGAAGTTAAATCAAGTTTTTGACGTTCAAACTAAAGTTGAAAAAATTTCGGGAATAAAATACACAGCCCCTTTAGTTCAAAAACAGATCCTTATTACTTCAGAAAAGGAAGCATGTGGAGCTTTGGTTCAAGGGGTAACACCAGAGGTACTAAAAAAACGTCCCTTGATTTCTGATAATTTGATAGAAGGAGATGTTCAAACATTTTCCAAAGAAGAAAATCAAATTATGATCGGAAGCGGTCTTGCTCGTAAATTAAATGTACATGTTGGGGATAAATTGAAACTAACGACGCCTCAAATGAATTTGACAGCCTTTGGATCATTTCCTAAAACAAAGTTTTTTAAGCTGGCAGCAATCTTTAAAAGCGGAATGTACGAATACGATCAAAATTTTTCTTTTATTTCTTTAAAAGCAAGTCAAAAATTATTTTCCTTAGAGGATTCTGTATCTGCTTTAGAAATTTTTGTAGAAGACCCAGATGATATGGAAAACATTAAAGCTGCGATTAGGGAAAAATTTCCTTTTTTCTACATCCACGATTGGCAACACGTGAATGAAAAATTTTTTTCCACACTTGAAGTACAGAAAAATATTATGTTTCTTATTCTTATGCTAATTGTATTGGTTGCCGCTTTTAATATCATTTCTTGTTTAATGATGTTGGTCAAAGATAAAACAAAAGACATCGCTATTTTGCAAGCATTAGGCGCTAATCGCTCTTTTATTTTAAGAATTTTTTTTTACGTAGGGTCGTTTATAGGAGTTTTTGGAGCTCTGGTTGGTACAGGAATAGGGTTGCTTTTATCTTATCGCCTAGACCGTATTCGTCTTTTTTTGGAAAGTATTTCCGGATATAAATTGTTTAGAGAAGAGATTTATTTTTTGGCTCACTTGCCAAGTAAAGTGAATTTAGATCAAGCACTTTTAGTTTGTGCGCTAGCAATTATTCTTAGTGTGCTGGCCACTTGGTATCCAGCCAGAAAAGCATCTCGTTTAAATCCAATAGAAGGATTGCGCTATGAATAACCATCAAAATTTTGTAATGCGGGTAGAAGACCTTCATTACGCGTATCATTCTTTACCAATTCTTGAAAAAGTAACGTTGTTTCTATCTTCGGGGGAGTGTGTCGGGTTATTAGGACGTTCTGGATCGGGGAAATCTACATTATTAAGTATTTTAGGGTTGTTAATGCCCCCCCAAAAGGGAAGAGTTTTTTTAAGGAACCAGAAAGGATTTGTTGATACAAGATTCTTAAATCATCAACAAAAATCTTATCTGCGGCGTTCTCATATAGGGTTTGTATTTCAATCTCATTGTCTTCTTCCAGAGTTTACTGCTTTGGAAAATGTGATCCTACCCCAGAGGTTGAATGGAAAATCTTTAAAGCAAGCCAGAAGTTACGCAACAACATTGCTAGAATACGTTGGGCTTTCAGAGCGCCTTCATCACAAACCCAGCGAACTTTCAGGGGGAGAGCAGCAACGCGTTGCCATTGCCCGAGCGCTTTCCAACAAACCTAGTGTTTTACTAGCAGATGAGCCTACAGGGAATCTAGACGTTGAATCTGCAAGAATGATTATTCAGTTATTTCACCATGTAGCACAGCATCACAATATTGCTTTGTTTATGGCAACGCATAATGTGGAAAGCCTTAAAAACTTTCACCGGGTTTATACACTGGAATCAGGATTATTGATCCCCGTACCTCAGGAAAAATCAGTCTCAACGGAATCTGTTCCTTTTTCTATAAAAACCGTAAAAAAAGGAGCAGGACAATCTTGAGGATTTTATATCACAGTGCGTTTTGCCCTTTTTCAAGAAAAATTGCCTTTGGATTAAAAGAAAAAAAGTTAGATTTTGAACACCAATGGGAAACTGTTGGAAAACCTTCTTCCCGACTTTTAAGTTTAAATCCCTGGGGGGAGCTTCCTGTTTTAGTAGACCAACACCTAGTGTGCGTTAATCATTACGTTAGCAGCGAATATTTAGAAGATGCCTACCCTAACCCAGTACTCATGGGGGAAGGCAACGCTTACCGCATAGAGGTAAGAAGATTGGTATCTTGGTTTGACAAAATTTTTTATCAAGATGTTTTTTGGAAATTATTTTATGAGAAAATTTTGAAATGTCAACTGCATCATAAAGCTCCAGACACGCGCATATTAAAAAGCGGATATGCTTTGTTACAAGAACATATGGAGCAAGTTGAGCAACTTACAGAAACTCATCATTTTCTTGCAGGAAAGTATTTTTCTTGGGCAGATATTACAGGAGCTGCTCACCTTTCCTGTATTGATTACATAGGGGATATTCATTGGAAGCTATTCCCTTCTGCAAAAGAATGGTATTGCAAAATTAAATCTCGCCCTGCCTTTCGTCCATTTCTAAATCAAATTCTTTCAGGAGTAGAGCCAGCCTTGCACTATAGTCAATTAGATTTTTAACCCAGAGTCATTGATTATTTTTGTGTAAGTATTTAAAAATATACAGAATTAAAATTTTTGACAATATAAGTAATTTAAAAATTATTCAAACAATATTAGATTTTGATATCGACTTTTCAATATAATTCATGTACTATGTACAAAAATCTTTTTTTTATGAACAATGTCATTCTAAGAAAGTATATGTGGCTTTTTGGAGTTGTTTCAGCAGGAATGGTAGTAGATCAAGCAACTAAGCACTATGTAAAAGGGATTGTTTCAACAGTAAAACGCATTCGTATTTGTTCGGTCTTTAGCATTGTGGAAACCTACAATACCGGTATCAGTTGGGGGTTTCTTTCCAAAACGGGAAAGACCTTTCAGTGGGGTATTTTGGGGTTATCCATGGGGTTAGTTGTTATGTTTTTGCGTATGTTTGCAAATGAAAAACGTCTTTCGTCACAGTGGGCTATAGCATTAATTATTTCTGGCGCTTGTGGAAATATAATTGACAGATTCTTTTTAGGTGCAGTGTTTGATTTTTTAAGTATACACTGGAAAAATTTTAACTTCCCTGTATTCAATGTTGCTGATATGCTAATTAGTGTAGGTTTTATGATATTGCTAAGAGATTATTGTAAATGGAATCGTTAACATATAAAATTTTTTTCAATAGAGCGAGCGCTTTATTGAGTGTTCTTATTTTGACACAGTGTCAAAATTTACAAGAAGCTACGGGACTAAAAAAAACTGCTCCCGACGCCTGGTCTGTTCAACTTCTCAAAGGGTTAGAAATTCCTCCAGGATTTCAAGATATGCCTTCTGATCATCCGGTTCCTGAAAAAATTTCTACTTCGAGTAAAGATAGGGCAAAAGAAGAAAAAAAATTCTCTTCGGATAAAGCAGAACAATCCCTAATGGAACATGTACAGCCTTTTTTGAAAAAATAGCGTACATACAGACGTTTCATGAGAAACAATCCACTTTTTCGACAAGATATGCGACTTGTACTGGATTCAGATATACTAGATTGGTCTTTGTTTCTCAGAAATTATGCAAAAGCAGTTCAAACATTACAAACTCCTATCATACACAGTAAAAAATTTTCCTGTTTTTCGTACCTGTGGTCTAATTCCCATAATTTAGAAGACGATGCAGAACATTTTAAAGAATTTAGAACTATTTTAGTGGCAGGAAGATTAGAAGACCTTGCAGGAACCCAATGCATTGTAGATTGGGTTCAAAACTTTATAGGAAAGCACCACAAATCATTTCCTGAGGTTCATTTTATTTCTCATCCAGACCCAGAATTATTCTGGGAAATGATAGGAACACTAGATCTAGAGCAAACAGGATTTGTTGTCATATGCTCTAATCCTAGCGATTTATTTCCTTATCTTGTTTTATTAAGATGTCTAGAATTCTTAAAGAGTGCGGATTGTAGTGTACAAAAGCACATCATGGTTTGGGCCCCAAAAGGAACTGAATTTCCCTACATTTATCCTATTGTAGAAAGCTTTAGACTCAATATTCAGCACTATTCAGTCTTCACCCCAAAAGGAAGCTCATGCTTTAATGAAATTAGCCTTAGCATCGGAAACATGATAGGATTTCATTTTAATCTTTTTGTGGGAGGAGCAAAAAAAACTTGCCAACAATATTTTCATCATATTCTAAAATCCCCTCTAGAAGGAGCCGCCTTATATACAACATTAAAACAACAATATCCAAATTTATCTCATTGGATATGGAACAACACACGAAATTTTGAACCTTTAGCTCAATGGATCCAATGGATGTGGAAAGATACTTTAGCCCAGAACTATTCTCCGTCTTTTCCAAAGCACATTCTTCACCCTCCCCCATTTTATCTTGGATTCACAACAACTTTCTGGGAAAAAAAAAATATCACAGACGTTTTTTTTCCTAACTATTTCCCTAATGAAGATTTAAAACATGCAAAAATCCACCTAAAACAACTTCTTGACCAAGAATTTAAAACAACTTGCAAGGCATTGGCTAAAAACACACATGCAGTACGGATATTTTACATCAAGCAACTCAGCGAAGAAATATTAGGGGCACTGGTTGCTCATTTTTTACTAGAAACCACTCTACTATCCTTAATGGAAACAGAAAGAGCTTTTCCGAACTCATCGTAAGAAAAATTTCAGACTTTTACAAAGTTTTAAAAAAGTTCTTAAGCTTTGCAAAAAATCCAGTAGTTTCAGGAGGCTTATTTTCTTCTTCTTCCGAAAAACTTTGTAAAAGCTCTCGTTGCTTTTGTGTTAATTTTAACGGAACATAAACGTCTGCCTCAATAACTAAATCTCCTCTCCCGGAAGGATAGGCCATCCCTTTATTATGAACTACCGTCTTTTCTTTAAATTGAGTTCCTTCTTTAAAAGTAACAGAAATTCTCTCACCTTCGATAGTAGGAATTTGAACCGTACACCCCAAAGCAGCCTGAGAAATAGAAAGAGGATAATTCATAAACAAATTAGCCCCTTTTCTTCGGAACAAAGAATGCGACTGAATATTAACTTGTATAATTGCATCTCCGCAAGGCCCTCCCCGTTCTCCTACCTCTCCCTCACCAGGAAGACGAATTTGGTTTTCATGCTCTATCCCCGCAGGAACATGAAACTCCAACGCGCGGCGATCTCTCATACACCCAGACCCTCTACACTTCTTACACAAAGCTGCAATATAAGTCCCCGTTCCTTGACAACGCTTGCAGGTCTGTCTAACCATAAAAAATCCCTGAGAAATTCCTACCTCTCCTCTTCCATTACACGCAGTACACTGCGTAACCTTCGCCCCTTTTTCTCCCCCAGTTCCTGAACAAGAATCGCATCGCACGATAGTAGAAAACTCAACAGTTTTATTAATTCCCTTAAACGCTTCCTCTAATGTAACAGAAATTTTTATAAGAACATCACGTCCCTTAGAAACAGCAGACTGCTGCCCTGAAGATCCGAAATTCGAAAAAAAATCCTCAAAAATAGAAGAAAAATCAAACCCTGCTTCTGAAAACCCCTCAAAGCCTCCTCCGCCTGAAGAATTTTGACGAAAGGCATCTGGCCCCATCTGATCGTACATCCTTCTTTTTTTTTCGTCACCCAACACTTCATAAGCTTCTGTTGCTTCTTTAAATATTTTTTCTGCCTTCTGCTTTTCCGCGCTAGAACTATTCTGATGCTGATCGGGGTGATATTTTAAAGCAAGCTTTCTGTAGGCTTTTTTTATATCCTGAAGAGACGCGTTGGATGGAACACCAAGAACTTTATAATAATCTGCCATGGTCTGATTTCCTTATTAACAAACTATCTTTAAGATACCACTAAGCTTCCACAAATTCAATCAACGCCATAGGAGCAGCATCCCCCTTCCGAAATCCCGCCTTAATAATTCGAAGATATCCACCGGGACGTTCTTTGTACTTGGGGCCCCACTGAGAAACGATTTTTTCACAAGAAGACTTCGACCGTAACGTCGCCATCAACACTCTAAAACGATGAAGTGAAACTTCATTTCTTCCGTAGGTAACCAGACGCTCCACCATCGGACGAACAGCCTTAGCCTTTGGCAACGTTGTTATAATCCTTCCCTTTTGAATGATTTGATTACATAATCCTATTAAAAGAGCCTTTCTTTGATTAGTTGTACGATTAAACTTTTTATGTGCTACATTATGACGCATCGTTCTTCTCCTCTTCCTTTTGAACTTTCTTAGGAGGCCAATTTGGGACATTCATTCCCAACGTTAAGCCCATACTGGCCAAAATTCTTTGAATATCTTGAAAGGATTTACGACCAAAATTTGGTGTCTTCATTAAATCTTGCTCTTTTAAACGCACAAGATCCCCTACATAGGTTACATTTTCTAACTTCAAACAATTTAAACAACGAATAGACAGATCCAACTCAGAAACAGGCTTATAAAAATCCACAGGAAAATGTTCTTTATGCTCAACATCCTCGACAGGCTGTACATCTCCGCTTTTCTGAACAGACTCATCAGAAGAAGGAGCAAGACTAAACACACCAAACTGAGTTCTTAAAATGTCTGCCGCTTCGCTAACTGCTTCATCAGGAGTAACAGAACCGTTAGTTTCCACACGAAGAATAAGCTTTTCGTAATCCGTATTTTGACCAACACGAGCATTTTCTACCTGAAAAGAAACTTTGCGAACAGGACTAAACCAGGCATCAAGAAAAATCTCTGGCTCATTTTTTCTAGGAAAGCGCTCTGAACTTACATACCCTCTCCCCTTTTCAACAGTGAATTCAAAATCAAGCTCACCACCTTGAGTCAAAACCCCCAGAACAAACTCTGGATTGTTCACCTCTAGAGCTTCTTCTTGAGCCAGCATCCCTGCGGTCACTACACAAGGCCCTTTAGCATAAAAAGAAAAAGTCTTCTTTTGATCGAAATACCCTTTTAGATTTAAAGACTTTAAATTCAGAACAAAATCAGTCACATCCTGCATCATTCCCGGAACGCTAGAAAACTCCATATCCGTACTTCGAAATTTGATTCGCGTAATGGCCCATCCAGAAAGAGAAGAAAGAAGAACGCGACGCATAGCACTTCCAATCGTAACTCCGAACCCTTTAGCCAGCGGCTCTACCAAAATCGAACGCACACACCGCGCATCCTCATCCCTCTGAAAAACCTTTTTGTAAGGCTCAATCAGTTCATTCCATCGTTTTTCTGCTTCTACCATCTAAACAACACCTCTACTACTAAGTTATATGCGACGACGCTTTGAAGGCTTGCACCCATTGTGAGGTAACCGTGTATCATCTCGAATAGAACAAATCTCAAGCCCTGCACTGCTAAGTCCCCGCACGGCGGCTTCTCGTCCCGATCCTATCCCACATAAAGATACATCCAACCTCTTAACACCATGCAGCTGAACTTTTTTTGCTACGTCTTCAGCTGCCATCTGAGCTGCAAAAGGAGTGGACTGCTTAGATCCCGAATATCCCACAACTCCTGCAGAAGACCAAGCAATAGTAGCACCTTGCATATCTGTAATAGTAATCATTATATTATTGAATGTAGAATAAACGTGTGCTATACCAGAAACAATATTCTTTCTCTTTACTTTCACTTTTTTATTGGAAACCATTGTTATTTACCTTCCTCCCTTATTTCTTTTTACCTGCAATCGCCACTGCTCGACCACGACGTGTCCTAGCATTGGTATGCGTGCGTTGACCACGAGCTGGAAGATTTTTACGGTGACGCAACCCACGATAGCACCCCAAATCCATCAATCGCTTCTTGCTCATCAAATTGTTGTTACGAAGCTCTCCTTCCACTACATACTCTTTATCGATCATTTCTCTGATACGAACAATATCTTTTTCAGACAACTCAGAAACTCTTGCATGATAATCTAACCCCAAAGAGCGACACACCTCAAGAGCCTTAAATCTGCCAATCCCATGAATACATATCAACCCAGAAAGTAAATTTTTTTTTTCTGGTATGTTTACACCTGAAATACGTGCCATATTTTAACCGCTACTACTTACTGGCCTTTATTATAAATATATCCAAAAAAAAGTCAACGGTCTAAATATTTTCTAAGGTGCGCAAGACTTATATCAAAAATATAAAAAATTTTCTACTCAGGGGCCCCATCAATCCCCCACTTACAATAAAAATTGACTAAAATTGACTAATTTAGGTTAAAAACAAGACGTTTTTTCCTTTAAAAATCAAAAAATTCTGCCCCCCCTCTTTTTTTTGGTAATAAAGCATTGTACGATGAATCCGTAGATGGTTTAAACGCGAGGAACCGTTTGAAATTAGAAGTTTTTTTAAGAACTTTTAGGTTAGGTTCTAAACGTAGACAGAAAAGAGGATGTTATGAACTTAAGACTTTTAGGTGTGTTCGCACTAGGCGCCTTACTGGCTGCTTGTAGTGATGAAACCCCCCAGACTGCAGAAGTTGTTTACCAAGATAAAGGATCTTGCAATATAGAAGGATCAGTTGCGGATTTTAAGAATTGTAAAAAAGATCAAGTATTCTTTGATTTCGATAAGTCCAAAATTTTGGACGAAGAGCAAAAAGTTCCTGCTATGAAAGAATTTTTGTGCAAATACAACAAAAAAGGATCTATCGTAGGACATTGTGACATTCGCGGATCTTCCGAGTACAACTTTGCCCTAGGACAACGTCGTGCTAACGCATTAAGTAAGGCTTTGAAAAGTCAAGGGTTACCTTCAAGCTCCATTTGTGGCGTGTACAGTGTAGGAAAAGAACGCCCTCTTATGGCGGGAAATAGTGAGCAATGTCATGCTTTGAACAGGACGAGTATATTTGTACTTTCTGATTCAGAAGGTGGCATTGCCCCTTCTGCGCCTTCTCCTGTTGGCTCTGATGCTATGATCCCCCCAAAGATTGAAGCAGCTCCTGGTGAAACCCCTGAAGATGCAGCTAACGAGAGTGAAGATTAGTATTCAGGCTCCTTATAAGGGATTTAAAAGAGCATTTAACTAATATTATATTTTGATGATTAGAGGAAAATCTTAATTTTCCTCTTCTAGTTTTTAGAAAATTTTAAAGCACCTTGTGTAAAGCTAAGGTAGCGTATTAGTAATACATAACTGAAGAAAACAGATTTTTGTTGTGGTGCATATTTGCGCTTTAGAGGTATTAAGTATTGAAAAATATAGCAATATTTTTTGCTTAATAACACTTTTCTTGAAGTAGTGAAAATTTACTCCCTCACACGTTTCTTAGGATAAGAATTTTTTTTAATTTTTTTTTAAATTTAGTATCAATACGTTCCGATCAGAAAATAGATCGTTAGAAACACGAAGAAAACGACTTTTTAGGAGAGAGGGGCAGATTAATGAGGAGCAAACACCGATTCTTCGGGGATGTCTGATATGAAAAAATGCAGATAGATAAAACATTCCAGATTCAATAGAAATGGACACAAACGTTTAAACAGCAAAATTTAATCTTACCGCTGCTGTTCGTTGTCTAGAACGTTCATAAGTTTCGATAGCTGTATCATTTTTATATTCTTTTATATGGCCCCTAGTACAGCAAAATCATACTCTTAATTTGATCAAACAATCAATTTATTATAAAAAAATCTAAATAATATTTACAAAAAAAAAACTCTTTTGTTTTAAAATTAATTGGTATTATATTAACGATAACAATCATGATGAAAAAATTTTATTTATATTTAAGTTTGTTAAGTGCTTGCGCGTATGCTGGAAACGAACATTATAAAAAATCATTACAAGAAGTGGTTTCTTCTCTTTTTAACACTCCTAAAAGCGATATCCCGCTTCCCACTTTTTCTTTTGACAAATCCTTGAAAGATGAGCAAGTGTTAAAATTAAAAAAAGAAGCGTACAATACAACTCTTAAAGCTTTAGAATTAAAATCGTATATAATTAACCTTTCTGAACTTGCAAGAAATCTCCACACTGGTGATCTTTCTGAGTTTTTGGAAGAAAAAGCAAAGAAAGAATTTAAGGAAGAGCTATTGAATACCGTTACAAAGATTATAGACTCCTCAGAAACAGAAAATCTGGATCTTACCGATCTTAAAAAAACGAAAATGCATCAGATTGAACAGGAATCTGTATTGAAAATAAATTCCAATATTCCAAATAACGATTTGTCTTTGTATATAGAACAGGAATACCTTTTAATTGTAAACAAATTCTTGTCTTATACTGAAGAAATTAAAGGAAAAATAGATTCTGCGTATTCTAATTCTTCTGAGCATATAAAAAAATTAATTAAAAATATTGAAACTTTAAGCGATACAATACAAAACAAAGAACAAGAAATTTCAGAAAGGAAGAAAAATTGGGAAAAAAATCCATCTGGCCAAAATCGATTTGGGAACAAAAATTTAATTACGGCTCCTAAATTCACCCCAAATTTTGATCCTTCCAAAAAGAGTACTCCAAATATTTTCTTATTTCCAAAAAATAGCGGAAAAGCAGGAAATAATGTTTTAATGACTCAGAATTTGAGTCCAAACAATCAATCTAAATCTTCGATTCCTAACAATAATCTCTTTGCCACCATTAAACTCCCTTCAAACAATCCACCTAAAGTTTTTGTTCCCAATGATAATAAAAATAAGAAAGAACCCTATTCAGATACCCTTATTAAGAAAGCTGATAACTATCCTCAAATGAATGCACAAGACCTTTTTCCAAAAGATATGGGGATGGTTCACGAAGAAGGAGATGTCTTTAACCCTAAGACAAAGATCTAAAAATCAATATTTTTATTAAAAAAATTTGACTTTTATACGGATGCAAGTGTAAAAAAAAGACCAGATTTAAAAGCATAAACCAAGGCCTTAGTCATTAATTTAAATTAAAATATAAAAAAAGTGAGCGCTGTAGGGATCGAACCTACGACCGACTGGTTAAGAGCCAGACGCTCTACCGCTGAGCTAAGCGCCCTCATCGTGAAGAATTCTATCATAGTTCCTTCACGATGTCTAGCCTTCGCTCTGCTCTCAATAAGAATCTTAAGAACCTTGTATTCATGATTTAGCTATCCTTTTAATAGGATCATGGAATGGGCTATCATACTTATGTTTTTAGCAGTCGCTATGGCAATTTCATAATCTTTAGATACCCTTCGAAAAGGATTTAGCTATCCTATGTTCTTTCGACGATCCAACGCTTTGGAAGTATGGCCCATCCTTGAGATATACGCTCT
>NZ_ARPM03000127.1:0-2902 GCF_000388175.3 Holospora undulata HU1
AGCACGATCAATTCCACCAGGTTTTGTATATTGGCAAGCAGGAAAAAAAGCAGATGGTACAGATAGTTATGCTACTGAAATGGTATCTAAAGGATGGGATAATTTAATGGTTGGCGTGATAGTAGTCAGTGACGAGAGCAAAGACATTAGCTCTCGTGATGGCATGAACTTGGCTAAAAACACTTCTCCTTTTTACAAAGCTTGGGTAGAAAAATCAAATGTAGATATAACTAAGATGAAATCTGCTATAAAAGCACATGATATAATAACAGTTGGTGAGATAGCTGAAAGTAATGCATTAGCAATGCATGTCACTGCTATTACCTCTTGGCCACCATTGCTTTATTGGAGCGAGCAAACCATCTCTATAATGAATAAAGTTTGGAAGTTAAGAAATGACAAACAAGCTGATATTTATTTTACAATAGATGCTGGTGCCAATGTATTTTTATTATTTGAAGCAAAAGATGAAGCAATAGTAAGAAAATATTTGCCTCAAGCTAAAATCGTTAACGTGTTATTTTAATTTAGCCTTTAATGCCGGACCAAAACGTAAGGCTCTGAATCACTAAGTGTGTAAATTTCTGAGATAGGGTATATTAACAATAATATAAATTATCAGGAATAAAACAGATGCGACAGAACCCTCATCTTTGCTCCCAAGGAACGTGATCTGATGTTTATCGGCGCTGGCATTTGGGATAGTGGCCTGGCAGCCTCCGAAGAAGAATCGCTATTTTATCAGGGCTATGGCCAAACAACGATAAACAAGGATGTTCTTTGCTACTATCGTTTTGAACGTATTATTCAGGACATCGGCGATTATTGTGAATATATCTTTCTGTTTGATGAAGGTGGTGACGATCGTATGCAATGCTTTGAACACTTACAGCCTGTTTTTCTGCCGAATGGCGCAATAGAGAGAGCGTATGACGCTTATAATACGAGGAAGATTTTATGAGATTATATTTATAGGTGGTGGCAGCGGTAAAACAGCTGTGATGCCTCATTTAAAGAGCTTTTGGGAGATGACATCGCTGTTTGTGATTTTGACGATATTAGCGTACCAGATGGTGCTGACAAAAAATGGCGCGGGGAATCCACCAAAAAGTGGCTACAGAAATTATTGAGCGAAGGCAAAGACGCATGTTTACTGGGTCAAATTGTTTTAGGCGAAATACTGAGCTGCCCTTCAGCTAAACAAATAGATAAAATCAACTTCTGTCTTTTAGACGTCAGTGATTTCGAGCGTATTGGGCGACTCAAAAAGCGCAACACCTATGGTGCTGATCAAAACATGCTGAACTGGGCTGCTTGGCTTCGTATGTATCATCAAGACCCTGAGTGGACTCCCCATGTTATCCAAGAAGATGCAGCCGATATAATGGATTTTACCAGGCTATCTGCTCTTAAAAGCTATGAAGAAGTTGCGAATGTAAAAATCCTTGATACAACAGATCTTGCTTTGCATGAAGTTGCAGGGGAATTGGCAGATTGGGTCAGATCATTTGATATTGCCCCATTTCATGTTGTTAAAGTCCAACCACAGGAAGTGAGTGTTATAGAAAATAAAATAACCTCATACAATAATAGCAAAGCACCATTCATCCAGGAACAGCCTTTTATTAATTTAAATTTTTGTATAAAGGATGATAGCGGATTAATTATCGCGGGCATTACTTCTTTGATGTATTGTTGGGGTATGTTGTTTGTGGATATTTTAGCCGTAGACGAAAAATATTATAAAAATCGTCTGGGTAGTAAACTGCTTAGTCCTGTAGAAAATGAAGCTAAGAAACTTGGGGCAACTCTGGCTCACCTCGATACCTTTGATTTCCAGGCGAAAGATTTCTATCTAAAACATGGCTATGAAGTATTCGGGATTTTAGACGACTGCCCCAAAAGCCATAAGCGCTATTATATGAAAAAGGTTTTGGGATGATAAGGCATAGCAGCAAGATGTTTAAGCTGATTTTCGCTATATTGATAACTCTGCTTTGTTTTCTGATAATTTGGCTGGGCACTTGGAAATCACCTGATGTTAATCATTCCGGAGGCGCTAATATCCACACATGCATACATAGTGATGACAGAAAATTGAATTTCAAGCTAGGTTCTGGTGGAGGTAATAATTTTGATGTTTATTTGCTAGAAAACTCTAAACCAAATTGTTTAAATCCTTACTTCCCTTCTATTCATATTCAAGCAGGCCAGTCCCATAATGCTTGGGTTCATATTGTTTATACAGATTCAAAAGCGCCAAAGTGGAGAGTATTTATTGACGCAGCAAACATAGATAGTCCGGGCTCAGCTTACCCATTTTATACATATGAGCAGGATTTCTATGATGCCCCCTTATGGACTTATTCCTTATTCAATAAGCCTATTCGTTTTTGGAAAGGTCATGCGTTTGCCGTAAAAGTGGACCATCAGAAAAAATCTATCCATTGTATTGGTGGGATCGAATGGGGGTTTGAATTGTCTGATTTCAGATTGCGCCCTAAGTCTATTCATCCTCAACTCTTAAACAAAGAGACTTGGGAAAAAGCATGGCAGATATTGCAAGAAAAACTACCTGGCTATAGTCAAACTTACGGGAGTGAGTCATGAAAGGACTTCCTCTCAAGCCATTTTATTTCCTTAGGCACGGTGAAACGGATTGGAACCTTGAGCATAGAGCCATGGGCAGCCAAGATATTCCTCTCAATGATCGAGGCGTTTCTCAAGGCTTAAATGCAGCAGAATTGCTAAAAAACGAACCTATAGCGACTATTGTGAGCTCTCCTTTACGCAGAGCTTGCAAGACGGCAGATATCATTACCCAGCACATAAAAGCTCCTATCATCGAAATCACTGAATTACAAGAGGCATGCTGGGGCGAAAAAGAAGGCCAGCTCAAAGG
>NZ_ARPM03000127.1:2912-14103 GCF_000388175.3 Holospora undulata HU1
GATTGTGAGCTCACCTTTGCTAAGAGCTCTGCAGGTAGCAGGTATCATTGCCCAGCACATAAAAGCTCCTATCATCGAAATCACTGAATTACAAGAGGCATGCTGGGGCGAAAAAGAAGGCCAGCTCAAAGGCAACGGTTTATGGATCAATGGTTGGCGGAACGGAGAAGATATCAAAGGAGCGGAAGGATACGCTGACTTTTCATCAAGAATTACGCGAGGACTAGAAAAGGCATTACAACACAAAGGCCCTGTTTTGATTGTATCTCATGGGGGCGTTTATTGGGTTGTGCAAGAAATTTTAGGCCTTTCAATTATTGATCTTGGTAATGCAGAGCCCGTTTTTCATCAGCCGCCTGAACATCCAAGTCATCCATGGGGTATTTATCCTTTATCTGAGGAGAGAAATTTGTATGATTATGAATAATCCAAAAATTCAACCAAGGATTGATTTAAGTCGTTGTAAAACAGGAAAAGTTAATTATTTATTAGTAAAAATTGACTATTGTTAATAATTAGAGTATAATAGGAAATAATTTTTTTATGAAACATTTTTTTCAAATAATAACTATTGTCATTACACTTTTTGGCAACAGCGCATATGCATCAGATTCTATGAAACAGTTCCAAGATAATTTAAAAAAAATCACCAATGAGTAAACAGCGAGCGTGACGGTGGCAATTGTTCGTGGTGGTAAGGTTTTCAAAACTTCATCCAAGCAAGCGAACGATGATAGCCAATTTTACATAGGTTCAGCGTCTAAACATATGACGGCGTATATGATGCTTGTCACCCTGAATGAGAAATATCCAGGGGTGCCGCTCAAGAAGTTGCTAAAGTAAAAATTAAATGCTTTATTTCCCGACTCTGCTTTGGCTGGGAGCCATAGGCAAGGATTGGATATCTGAGGTCAGTTTACTTGATTTACTACCCCACAGATCTGGGCTTAGCGATTATTTGGATAGTTACGGCGATGGACTGACTGTGCCGGAAAGCTTAAACAAACCAATCAATGCAGTTGAATTGCTTCAATCCATTCCGTTTGATGCAAGCAAAAAGCATCTCTATTCAAACTCAAATTATTTGCTAGTTGGGGAACTAATTGAAGAAACAAACGGAGATACTTTGGATCATATATTTGATCGATTCATAAAATTGCCTGCTGGCATGACTTCATCCTTTTGTCCAGTTTCTAAAAATTATTTTGCTCTAAAATCATCCACTTGCTGCAAGAATCTTACGCCTAAATTTCTTTTTAAGTGTTTGAAAAGTTGAGGTTTTCTTTTTTGAAGTGCGCGGGGAGCAAAATTTCAAAGAAGAAAACAAGAAAAATTTAAAATTTTTTTCAGGTGAATTGGTAGTGCGTTTTAACAAAAAATTTTGGTTAGGTAGTGTTAGGAAAAAATGCTGAATATTAAAGAACGTTTTATACACCTGGGTAGTGAAGATCATCAAGACATGCACAAATAGATGCAGAAAATTAAGCTAAAAGTTAATTAAATAGTTGTGTGCAGCGTAATAAGATCGAAGTTTTTTAGAAGCAAAGAGTGAGCAATATTCTTAACAAGAAAAATACAGCGAACAGATAGTAGTGATTTTTTTCTATTAAATAATTTATTAAATTTTCTGCAAAAAAAAAGATTGTAAAGAGTATAGAAAGGAACTTGAGTAAATTCATTAAGCTTTGGGGGGGGTTAGAATCCATTTTTGAGGGCGGCGAGTCCAGAAATACTATTCAAACGAAGGTAAAGTTTTCTCTGAAAATTTCGATACTAGTAAGGAAAGATCTGAACAACAAATTTTGAGATATGGATAACTTTTCCTTTCTCAATCACTCCTATTTCAGCTCTAAGCATGTGAAGCTTCTTCTTTCTCTGAGTAACTCACCTTACGCAAAATTTTTAACCAAAGATAGCGTGATTAATTTTCAAAGTTTTATTAACGTGAAGTGCCGTAAAAATACGCAGTGTTCCCTCCAGAATTTCAAGTAATCATGTATTTGCAAGGGGGGGCGAAATTTTGCAAACCAATAGAGGTGTGGAGCGTTATTTTGTTCAATGAAAAACGTTTTATCTTTTCCCTGAAAGAGGCGGGGTCTTGGAATAATTTTATTAAAACCTGCCCAATGATCTGCGCAATAAAATAGAATTTTCTATTTTTTTAATCGTTCAAAAAGTCGCTTGAATGTTTGACTCAAGCGATCACCAAATTCCCAATCGATAATCCGTTTTCCAGCATGATCCTAGACTTTAGAAATCCAAGCTTTAAAAATCCAAATTTTTTGCTTCTTTTTTTTAAATAATGCCAAAACTCATCTATTTCCTTGACAATATCTTTGTCTTCTTTGGATGGTTCAATTTTGGCGCATATCCTTGATCCTAAGGTGCCCACCCACTTCAAAATAGAGATCGCGCTAACACGAAAACGCTAAGCACTTCGGTTCGTTGAAAGGCCGCTTGATTATAAAGCGAGGGGGTTCAGCTTGTCTTTTTCGGGCACACCTCGTGAAATTTTTTCCATATTTTTTATATTTTTACCTCTGCCCCCCTTGAACAAAACCTCTTTTAAAGCAATCCGAACATTCACAAAATGTTACATACAATCATTTTTAGAGACTTTTAAAAGACTTCCTTTTACCAATTCTAATAAAAAGTATCTTTAGTTAAAAGTTTCAAAATTTTACGGTACCCTAATAATATTTTTTTAATTTTATTTTCATCAGATTTCAAAAACTAATATTTCATTTGAAATTATTAATTTTTTAATTGGACTTTTTTAAAAACAAGATCTGTAGTTTTTTATGAATTTAAGCTAGAAAATCATGTATTTTTTTTTTTGAAAAAATGACATAATGTGGAATGTTCTTCATTAATATTTGGATTTTGTATCCCGCGTGCTGGGCTTATTTTTTCAGGGTAACTAAAGTAACGCTATTGGGAATTCCCGTAGTTGGAGGAATGTTAAGTTATTCCAATACAGCTTTTGCTCTTTTTTCTCTACATCCTTCCGTACGGTATTGTCCCCATGTTCAAGATTGGAAGGCGTACCAAGATAGTCCTTTTCTAGTAGAACTTCAAGAAGGATCCTATGATGAAAAATCTCGTGTTTTAATAGTGTCCGGTCCTTGTACACTTCGTCAAGGGCATGTTAAGTTGGAGTGCTCTTATCTGCTTTATGACCAATCAAAAAATGAAATTTTTGTCCAGAACGGACAACTAAAGGATAGCGCTGGAGACAGAATTTTTTTTGATAAAGGAACATTAAAAAGTACGCTATCTGCAGGAACGTTGCACAATGTTCGTATGTTAACTTATCTTAGAGAGCGCATAACTGCCAGAAAAATTATTAAATTTTCTGAAGAAAAAATAAGAGCAGAGCGAATTTCTTACACACCTTGTCACGCTTGCAAAGATCGATTATCAGAAGAGCCATTGTGGTCTTTGCATAGTACAATTGTAGAACAAGATCAGAAAAATTCTCAAACAGAATATACGGATACGACTTTAAAACTGAAAGGTATTCCTTTTATTCAGGTTCCTTATTTTTATTTACCTACCCGTCCACGCAGTGGGATGTTGGCTCCCTATGTGGGGGGGAACGTAGGTGCTGGATTCTACACTGGGCTTCCCTATTATTATCGGATGAGTGCACAACAAGATTTGAAAGTCACTCCGTTTTACATGCAAAGCGGTGGAGGAATGATAGCATCAGATTACAGAAAACGGTTTTATCAAGGAGCGGTTCAAATTAGTGGAGCTGCCAATCTTGCTCCCAAACAACAAACCGTCGATCATCAAGGGTTTCGTGGCTACGGAGCTTTGGATTTAGATTCGCACTTTTCTCCTCACTGGCGTTTCTTTATGCACGAATATATCGTTTCAGATCGAACATTTTTTACTACGCGCCCCTTTTTTGGATTCACCAGCGCCCCTTATCTTGAATCTAAAAGTGGATTTGAAGGATTTTATCCAAAGCATTGGTTTTCTTTTCGGACTTTGCGTTATCAAGACCTTTCCCCCGATGATACAACAGAAGGATCTTGCGCAGTAACGCCAGAACTAAAATACTGTTATCGAAGCGGAATGTTTAGTAAAAAAATTACCGCGGATATAGAGGTAGGTACAGTATCTTTGTATAACAAAGAAGGTACGCAAATGCAGCGTGCTACTATGGATTCGGCTTTAGAAGTGCACCATTTGACCAATAGAGGCATTCAGATTCATGGATCTGTACGCTTGGGACAAGCCCTATACAGTGCACAAATTTGCCCTTTAAGTGTTTTACATCAGCCTTCCCCGTATACCTCCTTTGCGATGCTTTATATTCAACCTGAAAAAGTTTCTCCTCTTCTTGGTTTGCCTAGAATAAATACCCATTACTATCGTATTTTTCCAGAGGCAGAGGTTACATTTCGATATCCTGTCATGATGGGGTGTAGATGGATCATTACTCCAGAACTTCAGACAGTGGCAGCACCTGGAAAAATTAATTCTTGGCGCATTCCTAATCAAGATAGTCAAAACGTTCAATTTCACGACAGTAATTTGTTGGCCCATAATAGATTTACAGGGTTAGATCGTGTTGATGATGGAAGTAGAGTTAATTACGCATTAAATGTTCAATATCAGTTAAATTGTACTCAAAATATAGAAGCGTACATAGGTCAGCGGTGGTCAGGTACCCCTCCCGCTTTAGAGCTTATTCCAGTTGGGATCCGAAAAGGATTTTCTGATGTGGTGGGAAGAGTATCTTGGAATAGTTCTTGGGCAAAATTGTTGTACCGATTTCGTGTACACACTCCAAAATTAGACTCTCAAACACATATGCTGGGGGGAAGCATAGGATCTAAAATTCTGGAATGTTCTGGAAACTACATATTTATTTCAGCTCCTCCTTTAGCAATCAACCCTTTATATCGAACACTAGCGCATCAAATCACTATACAGGCAAAAACAAATCTCTTTACTCGAAATTGGCACCTTCGCGCATTTGTTACTCAGAATTTAAAAAAAAATAGAACTTATGAGTTAAGTGAAAATATCCCTCACTCTAATCGCCCTTTAAACCAAGGCGTTGGGGTTGGGTATGAAAATGAATGTTTTTTATTTGATTTTTTTCTTCAGTACAGTCGCTATAGAATGGCAGAAGATTTACGTCCAGGAATTTCTTTTGGCATCAGTATCAATTTAAAACAGCTTGGAAAAATTCAAACGAGCAAGCAACTTTTTTCTCGTAAACCTGATAAGCGACAAAGTGAAATTCCTTCTTTTCCTTCTAATTGTGGAGTAGAGACATTTTTTCCAACATAATAAATTAAAAAATCCTATTTTTCTTTTTTTAATTTTTTAGCGATCTTAAATACAACAAATTGGTAGCACAAAATAAATTGGTAGCACAAAATTTTATAATCTCTAAATTCTGAAATTAACAATTTCAACTGTAGTAATTTAGGTTAAATTGGGTGTGATTTTTTTGTTACAACAAAAGGAAAATGACAAAGAGCTACACCAACGATTTAAGACAAAGAGGAATAGAATATTTAGATGAGGGGGGGGGCGGATATATTGAAGCATCGCACCTATTTAAAATAAGTGTATCAGCGATAGGCAGGTGGCATAGAAAATGCAGACAAGAAAGCGGTTATTTTCCTAAGAGGCGTGGTGGCTCAGAAAAAAATATTAACTTAGAAAAGCTCGAAGAAAACGTCAAAGAAAACCAAGATATGACCTTGAAAAAAGCTGCTAAATTGGGGTACACTCAGTTACTGGTTAAAAAGATTAGGCTATAGCTTAAAAAAAATATTTTTCGTGCGTGGAAGCAAACAAATAAAATCGAAGTTAGTATAAATAATCGATCAAAAATATAGCATACAAGTATTGTATATATTGATGAAAGCGGCATTGATATGGCTATGTGCAAAGACAAAAATTGGGGCAGAAAAAGTGAAAAATTGGCTGGCAAAAAGAGTGGAAAATATGATCAAAGAACAAATAGCATTGCCGGTTTGGTTAATAACACGCCGATAGCACCAATGGGGATTAACGGAGCTTGCGACACAGTATTATTCCAAGTTTGGGTAGAATTTCTGATTAAGGAACTAAAGCCTGGTCAAGGTGTTATTATGCCTCTTTTCATAAATCCAAGAGAAGTCAAGAATTAATAGAATCTGTAAAATGCGGTATAATTTTTCTACCTCCTTACTCTTGTGATTTGAATCCAATAAAAAAATTCTGGGCTAATATGAAGAGGTGGACAATATACTAAATTTTAACGCCCTATTTGACTCTATTTCGTGGTTCTTTAACATATCTAATTCAACCTAAGTTACTATAGATTTGATCCTAAGGTACGCCCCCACTTTAAAACAGCGGTCGCGCTGACACCAAAACGCTGAGAAATTCGATCCATTGAAAGGCCGCTTGCGTATAAAACGAGGGCTTTGAGCTTGTCTTTCTCAGGTACACCTCGTGAAAAATTTTCCACATCTTTTACATTTGTACCGCTGAACTCCTCGAACAAAACCGCTTTTAAAGCAATCTTAACATTCACAAATTTTATATACAATCATTTTTAGAGACTTTTAAAAGTCATCCTTTACAAATTCTAACAAAAAATATCTTTAGTTAAAAGCTTTATTCTTTTTGTTTTTTTACTTTATTTTATTATTCAATGAAAAAATCTCACCGAATATAATTCTATACGGTGAGGTTATCCTAAAAATTTATATTTATCAAAAAATAGTTACTGAACTTTTGGACACTCTTCGAATTTAAACCCAGAAACTGATTTTCCATGCATTTCTGCATACATTAAACGCAAATTTATTAATGTTCCATTTGAACATCTTGCTTTTGAAAAATTTTCTGGATCCAAGGAAATTCCACTTCCATCATCAAAAATTTCTAATAATCTTAGGCACATTTGATCAGGGTGATATCGTTTAGCACTTTGTTGGCTTGTAGTAAAGACTTCATCTCTGTAAGAATACATGTCTTTAAAAAATAGTTCTAAATCTTTTTTTATATCTTTACAAAAATTATCCTTATTCTCATAGTGACTTGAAAATTTTATAGGATTTTCTGTAACATTTTCGTTATAAAAAACTAATTTTAAAAGATCTGTTGCCAAGGCTTCGTATCCATTGTTAAGCAGTCCTCCATCCATTTTATTTTCATTAAATTGATTAGAAAAAGGGCGTGCCCGCTTTTCAAAAAGTTCAACGACTGAGGATTGATCATACCCGTACGCCTTAAAAAGATCGTATCCTGATGGTCCCCAGTCCAAGGCACCGCAAAATTCTCTAAGTAAAAGATTTCCTTTTTGACGCTTTTGATTTCCTAATTTATTGAGAAGAGAAGCAAAACAGGAAGAAGAACGAGGAGCATCAATTTTACGCTTAAAATATCCATCTAATACTTTAATTAAGCAAATTTTTAATTCTTCTTTAACGTATCCTTCAAGAGTTTTTAAATTCAGTAGTTCATAGTCTCTGGTGGATATTCTATCTGTGCCTAGATAAACCCTATTATGCACTATATCTAAATAATCCATCCCAGAAATCACGCTGTTTGTGTGCAAAAAGCTATGTTCTTCAGCTTCAGGATGTAAAATTTTTACTAAATTAATAAAAAAAGTTCTTGCCTGTTCGAAATCCTCTTCTTTTTGACGGTTATGTTTATAATCTAAAACACACCAATCGTAAAAACTTTTTTTCTCTACAAAAAACATTACAGACTCTGGACCAAATTTAAAATTTTTCTCAAAGTCTTCTTCAAAGTCAGGCGTGCTTATTACACTATTTGATACAAGAGTTGCAAATTTTTTTGCATAGTCCGATCCTTTTTCTTTTTGTACAAATCTAAAAATCCTTTCTGCAAATCCATCTTTTTCAGCAGAAGAAAGAACTTCTAAAACAAGTTTTTTTATTTTTTCTTGAGGAGACAACTCTATGCTAGTTTTTTTTGGTAAAGGAGCCGTGTCTATATCGTCTAACAGCTTTTCTGAAACTATTAACCTTTCTAATATTGCCCATTGAAGTAGAGAAGGAAAGTTATAAAGATTTTTTAATACTTCTTCTTTTTTATAATATTTAAAAAGTTCATCCAAAAAGAACGAAAAATGCGACTCTTCTAATCTGATTACTTCTAAGTAGTGTAAATGTTTAAAAAGGTATTTACTCCGTTCTTCTAAATCTTCTGGTGGGGAAATATCGTGTTCTTTAAAAAAATTAAACAAAGAAATAATATGTCCAAAACTTAACTTAGTGTAATCTAATGAATCTATAACGCGTTTAAATGTACCTGAAGGAATGCTTTTACATTTATCATCATCGTAAATATTGGACATAAGCTCTTCGAATCTTGAAATATTTTTAAAATCACTCATTCTTGTTAACAAATATTCAAAATTCAAAGAGACGTTTTGTTTAAAATTAAAAAAATTGGGCGCAATTCGAGAAAAATCCGCATCATTCAATTTTTTAATTCTTTCAACAAAGCTTTCAAGTACCTCCGAAGAAATTTTTTGTCCAGATTTCCAAAACCTCTCAACTACCGTACTAAAGTCAGAACTTCTTTTTAACGAATTAATTCTATCGACAAAACATTCAAAAATTTTTTTAGGAAATTTACTTTGAGACTCACAAAATGCAGTCATAACCCTTACAAAAAAAAAGTCATTCTTTAAGTTGTTGATTTTATTAAAATTAAAATTTTCTAAAATAGATGAAGGAATAGCGTTCCAAGAATTGCATAGTTTACATATAATCTGAGCAAAACTGTAAGGATCTTTTATCGCATTGACAGCTTTGACAATGTCTTCAAAAACACTTAGAGAAATCGTTTGATCTGAGTTAAAAATCGCATCTGAAACATCCAAAACAGAAGACTCTTCTGTCAATGTACTGATTCTTCTTAGATTCAATCTTTCTAATATATTTGAAGGAACTATTTGATCAGAATTGAACACTTGACACAAAATTTTAGAAAAATTTTGATCGTCTAATTTATTGATTCTTTCAAAATCGAGATTTTCAAAAATTTCTAAAGGAATTTTTTTTCCAAACAAAAAAATTGCAGCAGTAGCTTTTGAAAAAACAGAATCTTCTTTTAATGAGTAAACCCTTTCAAATCCTATAGAATTAAATATTTCTTTATTAAATGTTCTACAAAATTTAAGGTATAGTTCAATAATATTAGAAAAATTTTCATCATTCATTGCTTTTATTCGTGATATAATACCTTCAAATTTTTTTGAACGGTCCAAAGAAACTTGTGTTCCAAAAGATACGCTTTCAATTTTTGATAGCAAAACAGTCCAAGTTGAAGAAGAGTCATCTGGAATCTCATCTAACCAATTTGTAACAAGTTCAAAAAATTGGTCTCTTCTAGGAGCGCAGATAGAGCCAGAGCGATAGGTCGACTGAAAAAGTTCATGAAAAATTCTTTCAGAAAAAAAAGAGTCATTAAAAAAATATTGATGAAAAAAAATCTGAACTTCTGGCATATGTTTTGCTTTGCTTGTTAACATAGCTAAAATTGCAAAAATTTTATCAAGACTAATCCTGTAGACCGGTAATTTTAATTCCTCAATAACAAATTTTACATGTTCTTTATCTTCCCAACTTCCACAAAATAAAGACCGTTCATACTGAGATTCAGGGGCGGCAGGGGTAGAAAAAACACTGCCACTTAGTAATACAAAAAATAGAAAAAAACTTAATTTCATAAAAAAATTAATGCTAATAATACAACTAACAGTGAATTCTTCAATAATTTCTTTAGTTTGTCAAGAAAAAATCATGAAGACACCTTTTCTGAAATAAGTATGATGTATTTTGTAGCATTTCTGTTCCTCTCCTTGCTTTTTGTACTTTAAAGAGTGCGCTTTTTGATTGTAAATTTTTGTGAAAAATAAGCATCAATAAAACTATTCTTGTTTTTGTTAATGAATTTTTAGAAAAATTGTTTCATAGTGCGCATTTTATTTATTTTTGTTAGCTGGAGTTAACAATGTACTGTCAGAATATTTTTTTAGAAGCCTAAGTAATTAAACATTATACTTTTTGTTGTAAATGAAAGTGCGTGCTTTTTATTCTTTTTAAATTTTCATACATAATTTAAGTGTTTTTTATCAGACTAGCAATACTTGTAATTTTTTCTAAAATATTTATTTAAAGAAAAAAAGGGTAGAGGATAATGTATAGCAAAAACATGATAAAAAGAATATGACTATGGAGCTGGATAGAGTTATAATTATGTAATAAATCGTACAATTAAATTTATGACATATTCTATTTGTTTTGAACGATATACCATTTTGGAAAAAGTCTAAATTATCAATGATGTAATTGAACTATGATTTATAGCAAAAACATGATAAAAAGAATATAAAAATGATAAAAAGAATATAAAAATGAATCTGGATAAAGTTATAACTATGTAATAAATTATATAATTAAATTTATGACATATTCATTAGATTTTCGAAAAAAAGTATTAAAAACAAAGCGCGGTTTATCATTTCAAAAAGTAGCCGCTAGATTTTGCATATCTAAATCAGCAATAGTGAGATAGAATAAAAATCTTGAAGCATTCAACAAAAGGAATAAATCATGGACAAAATTAGATAAAGAGAAATTATACAGAAGAATTTCCATACAGGTGCTATGATAGGGCCAAGAGGTTAGAAGTCAGCGCTTCTGGTATCAGATATGCAAAACAGCGTTTAGGAGAGACATATAAAAAAACTCTCAATCCTTTGATCCAGAGAGAAGGTCTAGATTTTGCCAAAAAATTGAACAGCTAGAAAAAGCAGGAAAAACAATTAATTATATAGATGGAAGTGGTTTTGCTCATGATATGCCAAGAACGTATGGGCGCTCTGATAAAGGTAAGCGGTGTTATGGCTCTCATCACTGAGGGGGAATAAATCCCATACGCGCTTTAATTAGCAAATACAATTGCAATTGGGTTCATATCTGGCTTACAGGGGATTACATCTTGGGTGCTACCAAACCTTCCAAAGGAAAGCGGCAGTGTTATGGATAATGCCATTTTCCATAAAGGGAAAGCAGTGCAAAATATGCTAGAAGATGCCATAGTTTGCTTTATTTTCCTCATTATTCCCCTGATCTCAATCCTATTGAGAAAAAATGGCCCCAAGCCAAACATGTAAGAAGAACATTAACTT
>NZ_ARPM03000126.1 GCF_000388175.3 Holospora undulata HU1
ATCGATCATACTAAGTACGAAGGTTCATTTGCATTAAACATTGTTGTTTATTTTTAATAAAATAGCCTGTCTTTCGGATCTTTTAAAGTCCCTTCAAAAAAGTGAGGGGGAGTATGGTTAAAAGCTTCGTTTTTTTGAATAATTTAAAGAATTTGCTTAGTCCCTTAAAATTTTTTGAAAATTATTCCAGATTAATGACATTGAATTCCTTATTTCTTTGCTGCTTATGTTTAAATCTAAAGGTTGAAAAATACCCATAATGTAACTAAAATCGTCTTTATCTAAATGGATATCGTTTAAAAACTTAATATCTCCAACTTTGTTCTGTTTTAAGACCTCCAGGGTTTTAAGAAGATTTTTTTTATTTTTTTTAGAAAAACTAGAAAATTGATCAAGAAATTTATGTTTTTCTAGCATTAGCTCAAAAAATTTTTTCTCATGATGTTTGAAGTCGGGAGGTGTTTCGAGGCAAATTTTTGAAAATTCTCGCAAACCTTCTAAAAAACTTTTAAATTTTTTTATGTCGGAGTTTTGTGAATCTTTTTCTATTGCCATTTGTTTGTTTGAGGGGGAGGGGGCTGAGTCGTTGTTTAGGAAGCGCAAAAAAACTTTTCGTAATTGTTTCCAAATTAATGGAGCGTTCTTTGCTACTGCGAAATTTCGTATTTTAAAGTAGAGGGGGCGAAGAATGTCCACAATGTAATCGAAGTCATTTTTCTCTAACTCGATCTCTTTTAAAAATTCAGAATCTCCGATTTTGCTGTCTTTTAAAACTTTTAGAACTTTCAGAAAATCTTCTCTGTTTTTTTTAGGAAGATTAGCAAATTGATCAAGAAGATCTGTTTTTTGGTGGATTAATTCAAGAAAACTTTGTCGAAAAGTGTCTAAATTTGGACTTGCAAATAAAATTCTTAAAGAGTCTTGTAAATTTTTTATAAAATTTTCAAATTTTTCATTCTCTTTTATTTTTCTTTTGTTTTCCCCCAAATTTTCAGATTCTCCTATTCCATCTTCGTTCAGTTCAGAGTCTTGCAAGTAAGATTCTTCCATTTCGGAGAGGCGTGGGCTTTCTTCTGTTTTCGCGAGTCTATTTGATGGATCTTTTTCTGAGCCATTATTTGCAAAAGAGTTTTCTATGAACATAATGCTAATTAAAAAAACATTTAAAATAGGTGATTTCATAATTTTACCAATGGTTTGTATTGAATATTATGGATTGTACAAAATAAAAATAAAATT
>NZ_ARPM03000125.1 GCF_000388175.3 Holospora undulata HU1
TCTGATCTAGCCAAAGTATTTGTGAAGGATAAGAGAGCATATCGTGGATCAAGCTGGGTGGCATAGATCAAAGGACTTGATGGTTCCAAGAATATAAAGAGTTTATACTTGTCACCTTGTTCACCTAAGTTGCCCCCTGTAGAGAGATTGTGGCTACATATCAAGTACAACATCCTGAATACTCAGATGTACGCAACAATAGAAAATCTTGAAAGTACTTGAGCCAATTCATACGGGCGCTACTTGATGTTGCAGTGCGGTCAATTTGTAATATAACCTATCTGTCTATTTAGTAATGGGATCTGGTATGATTCTTGAAAAGGAAAATAAAATACATAAAAAAATTTGCTCAATAGACCTCTTTGGAAACTATCATTTAGGTAACTCCATATTGTAAATATCAAAGATGAGGGGGAATTTTAGCCCAAATTTTTTTCGTCTATTTCTATATTCATCTGCTATGATTTTAAATCGCTTAATCATTCCTATGATATTTTCATTGGCTCTTCTTTTGCTCGCGAGTTCTTTATTCTTCTTATCCCCTTGTGGTAAAGGGGGACTTACTTTTCTTTTTTGGTAATTCGGATTTGCGATGCATCTTTTGTATCCCTTGATATCCTTGTTATCACTTTAAATTCTCTATACGCCATAATTTTAGATTCCTTAAACAGGAATTGTTTTCCATTAGAAAATGCCGTACATGTCACTTGTTTTATCTTTTTATCCCCTACAATTTGCGTCTTTAAGGTGTGTCTTTGCTTTTTATCTGATAATTTTTTCTTGTTATTGCGATTCTTCCTTTGCTTGTTTTTTTCCCTTTTTTTGGGCGCTTTATAGGTGTTTCTGTGGCGTTTATCAGCATAACCTCATACTCCACATCGCTCTTGAGCAATGCTTTGCAACCGGGGAGCGCAAAATTAGGGTGCTTTATAAGGGTATTCTCTATCCACTTTATTATATCGTATGTTGTGCTTTCGCTTAAGCCATAGCTTTGGCTATAGTAATTTAGGTTGAATTGGATATGTTAAAGAACCACGAAATAGCGTCGAATAGGGGGGGTGAAATTTAGTATATTGCATTCAATCCACCTCTTAATGTTATCCCAGAATTTCTCTATTGGATTCAAATCAAGAGAGTAAGGCAGTAGAAAAATTATACCGTATTTTATAGATTTTATTAATTTTCTACTTCTCTTGGATTTATGAAAAGAGGAGTTATTCACAATAACACCTTGGCCAGGCTTTAGTTGCTTGATCAGAAATTTTTCTACCCAAGCTTGGAGTAATACTGTGTTGCAAGATCCGTTAAAACCCATTGGTGCTGTCGGTTTGTTATTAACCAAACCGACAATACTATTTGTTCTTTGATCATATTCCCCACTCTTTTTTTCAACAAAATTTTCACTATTTCTTTCCCAGCTTTCTGTCTTTGCACATAGCTTATCAATGCCGCTTTTATCAATATATACAAGACTTGGAGACGCTATATCTTTGATCGATTATTATTGATACTGACTTTGCTTTTCCTTACTTCGCTTTTATTTGCTTGCTTTCACGTACGAAAAGTCTTTTTTTAGCTATAGCCTAATCTTTTTAACCAACTGATTGTACCCCAAATTCTTGAGCAGCTTTTTTCAAGGTCATATCTTTGTTTTCTTTGGCGCACGCTTCAAGCTTTTCTAAGTCAATCTTTTTTTCTGATCCACCACGCCTCTTAGGAAAATAACTGCCTTCTTGTCTGTATTTTCTATGCCAATTTTATGCCACCTGCCTATCGCTGATAAACTTATTTTAAATAGTTGCGATGCTTCAACCTCATCTAAATATTCTATTCCCCTTTGTCTTAAATCGTTGCTGTAGCTCTTTGTCATTTTCTGTTAAAAACAGCACCACTCTGTCCCACTTTCAAGCTGAATGACTATAATCTATGGAAAATAAAACAATAAATTCAATAAATTTTTTATTTTGTTTTAAAAAATAACGGAAAGATGAAAACTATCAGGATTTAAATATTGGAAAAGTGTTTATTTTGAATATTTTTAGCTAAGTTTTCGTTTCCTTTTTGAAGTAAAGTGCACAATGTAGATAAAAAAGTTTCCTCATCAAGTCCGGGTTCAATTAAAGGATGCCCTTGCATTTCAATGCATCCTGAAATTTTAAAAAAACGTCGAGGAGGCCAAAAAAACCCAGAATTCAAACTTAAAGCAAGAACTGGTAAATTAAAGGTTTTGTATAAAAAGAAAATCCCTCTATGACATCTTACCGGCTTTCCAAAAGGAACTCTTTTCCCTTCAGGAAAAATAACAATGGAACGTTCTTGTTCTAAAACGTCTTGCGCTTTTCGAATAAATGTTTTAGAAATTATCTTTCCTCGATGAATGGGAATCATACCCATGCGACGAAAAAACCACCCCAACACAGGAACCTCCATTAGTGTATTCTTTAATACAAATGCAGGAGCTCTAAACACAGTAGTCAAAATCAGTGTTTCCCAAGCAGATTGGTGTGCGCAAGCTATTAGAAAAATAGAAGAAGATTGAACATAGGGAAGCTCTTTGATTTTCCAACTTATTCCCAAATACTTTTGTGCGTTTGCTAAAAGACACCTGCACCACCATTGTGCAACCTTGTATATCCAAGATGTTGGCCCCATATACAAAAACGGGAGAGTTAATGCTCCCAAGAATGTAACAAAACAATTAAACATATAAAAGCAAAGATGAAAAAAAATACGTTTACTTAAAGTTAAGAACCGAATAAAACGACCTCTTTTACCCATAGCAGCGCTCCATCCAGGTTGCATTAATGGTAACGTGTAAAAAAAGATGTGCGATGCACTGGTGCTGATTTTGTATTTCTTCCCTGGATAACAGTCCCACATGACGAATTCTTCTTCCGTCTTGTCCTAGGACTAATTTTTTTTGCCCTTCTTTTTCCACAACAATATTTTGCCATATCCAAAGCTCTTTTTGTTTGTTTCTTTTGTTTTTCCTCCAATACCATTTTTCTGTAACTACGTTAAGTTTATAAGGGATTTCTTGGTGTAGGGATAAAAATAGCTTTTCTCTTGTAATTTCAGAAAGAGTTACATCAAAAGAAAGTTGAGTAACAGTATTAGGAGGAAAGATCCAAGAATTAGGAGATAAAAGTTTTCTTATCGTTAGTTCTAATTCTTCAATACCTTGATGTGAGTGGCAAGAGATAGGAAAAAATCCAACGATATCTGATTCAAGATCTCGATAAGACTCAATAAGTGGCAGCAAACGAGATTTGTCCTTCCAATTATCTATTTTAGTTAACGCCACTAGCGTAGGGATTCCTTGTTTAATGCTTTCTTTTAAAAGAAGTCTGTTAGCTTTGTGATGCGCGCGATCCACATCAATAACTACAACTGAAATATCCGCCCCTTTTAAACTTTGACGAGAAGTTTTTCGCATATAAGTTTGCAACGAATCTTGGGGGGTTAGCACCATGCCAGGAGTATCTATAAAAATGCTCTGTAAATTTTCATGACAGGAAATTCCGTAAACCGCTTGACGAGTTGTATGGGGTTTATCTGATACAATGGCCACCTTGTTTTTCACTAATACATTGATAAGACTGGATTTTCCAGCATTAGGCGCTCCAACGATAGCAATTAATCCACAAAATTGAGAAGAAGAGGTCATAAAATTTCTCCAAGAAAATCAAAATAGAACAAAATCTTATAATACTTTTTAAGAAAAACGTTCTTGAAAAGCAGTAACAAGACAAAAAAGAAAAAAGTAAAATTTATCAGAATTTCAAGATTGATCACAATACTCTCCTGAATAATAAGAATGGTAGGAAGCGCAATTGGTTAGATCACTTAGTGCACGCTGAGCAGCCTTTTGTTCTGCTTCTTTTTTAGATCCTCCTGATGCTTGAAATTTATGCTTTTTTCCTATATTGACTTGAACTTCAAATAACGGCTTGTGATAGGGGCCTGTGGTACACAAAACCGTATATACTGGAAGGCCATACCCATTGCTTTGGGTCCACTCTTGCAGAACGGATTTTGCTTCTAAAGGAAGTTGGTGTGCTTTTAAAAAAAGATTTTCCCACCATCGATGAATGCACCGCTCTAATGTTACAAAATCTCCTGAATCCAGCATAATCGCAGCGATTAGAGCCTCGCACGCATCGATTATAAGACGAGGTTGATTGGGATCTTGTCTTTTGTCTGTATGTAGAACTTCAGGTATTCCAAGCTGAAGTGCGATTTGATGGATACGAGGACCACTGACTAAATACGCCAGTCTTTTTGTCATAGTTCCTTCTCGATCTTGTGAATAAGTAGAAAAAATCCACAACGTCATAACGCAACTTAATAGTCGGTCCCCTAAATATTCTAGCCGCTCAAAATCATTTCCCCCCGCACTGGAGTGAGTTAAAGCTTTTTTCAACCACTGAGGATCTTTAAATTTATATCCTATTTGATCTTGAAAGGTATTTAAAATTTTTTCTCTATTGCTCATGATAAAGTGTGTGTAGGTTTTTAAGAAGAGCTTCTACTTGTTGATGCTGATGCGCTTCTACCAAATGAAAAGCGTCTAAAACGGCGTGATTGTTTAACATTTCTATAACCCCTCCCGTACATAAAAATTTTAGAGCGGTAGACTCTTCTTCGGCCCACACCTCAATCCACCCTGAATCTATAACCTGAAACAAAGTACAATGTCCTGAAGAAATTTCAAAGCGACCACAAGAAGTCGGCACAATAATACGTAAAACACTTCCTGAATACACAATCTGGTTAAAGTGCTTTAACGTAACGCGAAAACTAGACGTAACTGAATGACTGTTGTTCATGCTAGACCTTTTCTCGCGCAAGATGCTGAGCTTTAGACCGGGCTTCTTCCAAGTTTCCCACCATATAAAAGGCGGCTTCTGGCATATGGTCACATGCCCCTGTTAAAATGCTCTCAAACCCTGATATGGTATCTTCTAGAGAAACAAATGCTCCAGGCATTCCAGTAAAAACTTCTGCGGAAAAAAAGGGCTGAGAAAGAAAGCGTTCTATTTTTCTTCCTCTACTTACGATCAGCCGGTCTTCTTCCGAAAGCTCATCCATTCCCAAAATGGCAATAATATCCTGCAAAGAGCGATATTTTTGCAGTGTTTCTTGCACTCCAGTGGCTACTTTATAGTGATGGGCCCCCACTACTTCTGGTTCCAAAATTCGCGAACTGGAATTTAAGGGATCCACTGCAGGATAAATTCCCTTTGCTACCAAGCGGCGATCCAAAACAATGGTTCCGTCTAAATGTGTAAAAGAAGTGGCTGGTGCTGGATCTGTCAAATCATCGGCAGGAACATAAATAGCTTGCACGCTGGTAATAGACCCACGAATTGTACTGGTAATGCGCTCTTGAAGAGCTCCCATTTCGGTACTTAACGTGGGTTGATATCCCACAGCAGAAGAAATACGCCCTAACAGTGCTGATACTTCTGCGCCTGCTTGAGTAAATCGGAAAATATTGTCTATAAACAACAAAACATTTTGTCCTTCAACGTCACGAAAATATTCTGCCAGAGTTAATCCGGTTAACGCTACGCGTGCTCGCGCCCCGGGAGGTTCATTCATTTGACCAAAAACAAGGGCGACTTGAGATTCTCCTTCTAACTGGATCACTCCCGAACTAATCATTTCTTGGTATAGATCTTTTCCTTCTCTACTTCTTTCTCCTACGCCTGTAAATACCGAATACCCCTTATGACTTTTTGCAACGTTATGGATTAGTTCTGTAATTAAAACGGTTTTTCCTAGACCGGCCCCCCCAAAAAGGCCAATTTTTCCTCCCTTAGCGTAAGGAGCGATAAGGTCTACAACCTTAATGCCCGTCAAAAGAAGCTCTCGTTTTGGATTTTGATCTAAAAAAGTTGGAGCAGGACGATGAATAGACCATTTTTCTTGACTTTCAATCTCAGGACCGTCATCGATTGCTTGTCCTGTCACATTCATGATGCGCCCTAGTGTATTTTTTCCCACGGGAACTTGAATAGGTTTCCCAGTGCTGTATACCTTTAATCCACGCACCATTCCATCAGTAGAAGACATGGAAATAGTTCTTACGACATCTTCTCCCAAATGTTGCGCAACTTCCAGTACAACAGGCGAAGCGTTTTCTTGAAAAGATTCCATTACTAGAGCATCCAAAATTTTGGGAAGTGTACTGGAAAATTTAACATCTACAACAGACCCGATAACCTGTACTACATGCCCTGTACAAGAGTCAAAATCTGGTGAAGAGTTCGGCATTGGTGAAAAAGGTTCTAATAAATCCATAAAATTATCGTCCATAAAAGGTTTTCCCTGAAATTACACTAAATAACGAAGTATTCTGATTTGCATCATAAAACTTCTTGTGAGACCATATATAAAAATTATTGTAGCGTCTTTACATAACAAAGAAAAGATCGACTTTGGATAAAACTATAAAATTTTAATATTAATGCTTGGTAAAAATTTGATAAAATAATTTATCTAGAAAATGAAAAATTGAACTTACTTTATATTTTGTAAAATAGTTGAAAATAATAGGTATTGTTTTATTTAAAAAAATCAGAAAAAATTTAAAACTATCTATTTTTACGGTATTTAATTTTTCTTTAAAATATGGTTTTATCTGAAGTAAAGGGCCTATTAGCCTGTTCAAAACAAATGAAGAAAAAAATATAAAAATAAACAATTTTGAAATGAAAAATCTGGTATTTATGTAAAATGTGCAAAATAACATTATCAAGAAATATTTTAAAGGGGGGAACATATTTTGTCTAATGAATCGCATCGCAAGCCTGTTAATTTTTCAGACTATATCGCATTAGGCTTTTGTAGAATTTTTCGTTGGGGGGCAGATATCGTATTTCGTCGTCGACATGACCGTCGAGCTTTAGTTATTGAAACGATTGCAGCAATTCCCGGTATAGTGGGGGGATTGTTTATTCATCTTAAATCGATTCGTAAACAGTGGGGAGATTTTGGAAGAATTCATGCATTACATTCAGAAGCGGAAAACGAGCGTATGCACTATCAAGTTTTTTGTGAAATCCTGCCTTTAGGCTGGAAAGAAAAAGTTATGATTTACAGTGGGCAGTTTGGATTTTTTGTATTTTTCTTTTTGCTGTATCTTTTTTCTCCTTATACTGCCCATCGTATGGTGGGATATTTTGAAGAAGAAGCGATTTATAGCTACAACAAGTACTTAAAAGCGATTGAAGAAGGGGAGGTAGAAAATATCCCAGCCCCAATGCTTGCTATAGAGTACTGGAATTTATTGCCAAATGCACGCTTAAAAGAGGTGATAGAAGTTGTTATTCAAGATGAAATTCGGCATCGGGACACAAATCACAGATTTGCCGACAATCCATTTTCTGGTAAAAAATAAGTTGATTTCTAAGAAATTATTGCGAAAAGCGCCAAGAGCAGGGGGGGGGATTTACGCAAAAGGCACTTGTATTTTTTCTTTTATCATGGCATCCTTAAGAAAATGCCGTGGTAGCTCAGGGGTAGAGCACACCCTTGGTAAGGGTGTGGTCGAGAGTTCGATTCTCTTCTACGGCACCAAAATCTTTTTTTTATTTTTCGGTTTTACGTTAGGTGTTATCTTTGGAAGAACTTATTTGACTGATGAGTTGATGTTTGGTTGTTGTGTTTAAGAAAAAAATGTAAATAGGTTTTAAGAAGAAAGATTAAGTAAATCTAGAATTGATTCTTAAGATTTTTTTGTGTAAAAACGAAACTTGTGATAATAAAGGAATAGTCTGTTTATAATTAGAATGGTAAAACAAATGCATCCATCGGTAGTGTGCGATGCGTTATCAAAAGAACTTAAATGAAATTAAATTTTCGTTCTATTTTTTGATTTTGATATTTGAATGTGCAGGTGTAGCCTTGCAATATTTAAGAAGCCTGGTCATAATAGCTTTGAAATCTGATTAGGACACGCCTTAAAAGTGAAGGAAAAGTCGATGCAAGAATGGAATAAAGACGAAGTTAGTTCTGATCTTGATATGCGCTATGTTGCATTTCAAGTGGGGGATGCTTTATTGGATCTTGTGTTTTGTCCAAAAAAGATAGAAGCGGATTACGCTTCTTGTCAGGAAGGAGTTTTAATTGACCGGTTTCATCCAAAGGGGGTAGAAGTGTTGCGTCATACTGCTGCCCATGTGTTGGCGCAAGCGGTAAAACGATTGTACCCAAGCACTCAAATTGCTGTTGGTCCTGTTATTGAAGAAGGGTTTTTCTACGATTTTTTAACAGAAAAACCTTTTCAGCCATCTGACTTATCCTTAATTGAAGCAGAAATGCATCGTATTGTTTGTGAAAATTTTTTAATTTGTCGTAAGCATTGGTCTAAAGAAGAAGCGATTGAGTATTTTTTGAATCAAAACGAGCCTTTTAAGGCTAAAATTATTCAAGATTTGCCAAAAGATGAAGTTCTTTCTGTTTACGTTCAAGGAGAGTTTGTGGACTTGTGTCGAGGCCCTCATTGTCCGTCTACGGGATATTTGAAGAATGGGTTTAAACTTTTGCGGGTTTCTGGATCTTATTGGAGGGGAGATTCCCAAGGGCAGCCTTTGCAACGAATTTATGGAACTGCTTGGGCAGAAAGAAAAGATTTAGAATCCTACTTGTATCGCATACAAGAGGCAGAAAAGCGCGATCATCGAAAGATAGGAAAATCTATGGATCTTTATCACTTTCAAGATGAGGCTCCTGGGTGTGTGTTTTGGCATCCTTATGGGTGGACAGTGTATCGTTTGCTTCAAGAGTATATTCGAGAGCGTCTGGGAGATGATTATAAAGAAGTTAACACTCCTCAACTTGTTCGGCAATCTTTGTGGAAGGCTTCTGGCCATTGGGATCAGTACCATGAAAACATGTTTGTTTTAGATGATGATGGAAGTGTTTTTTCTCTAAAGCCTATGAATTGCCCTTGTCATGTTCAAATTTTTAACCAAGGGATAAAGAGTTATAAAGAGCTTCCTTTGCGTTTTTCAGAATTTGGAAGCTGTCACAGAAATGAGCCATCCGGTGCGCTTTCTGGGTTAATGCGAGCAAGGAATTTTATCCAAGATGATGCGCATATTTTTTGCACTCCAGATCAAATTTCTGATGAAACTGAAAAATTTTGCTATATCTTAAAAAACATTTACACTGACTTGGGGTTTGATGATGTCTTGGTGAGGTTTGCAACGCGCCCAAAAAAACGTCTTGGAGACGATTCCATATGGGACAAAGCAGAAGAAAGTCTAAGAAAGGGAGCAGAAAAATCTAATCTTTCCTATACGTTGCATCCAGGAGAAGGGGCATTTTATGGCCCAAAATTAGAATTTGCATTGAAAGATAGTCTGGGAAGGCTTTGGCAGTGCGGAACGTTGCAAGTGGATTTTGTATTACCAGAGCGGCTTAAGGCATATTACATTGATGCGTGTGGAGATCAAAAGCCAGTGGTGATTTTACATCGTGCTGTTTTAGGCTCTTTTGAGCGATTTATAGGGGTGATGTTAGAACATTACGCTGGAAGGCTTCCTTTTTGGTTGGCTCCTGTGCAGATTGTTGTTTGCAGTATCAGTCAAAAAGCTCAAGACTATGCAGTTAGGGTCTGGGAGCAGTTAAAAGAAGCAGGGATTCGGGTAGAGTTAGACTGCAAAAACGAAAAAATTAGTAATAAAATTCGCTACCATAGCGTAAGAAAGGTGGCAAGCATTGGAATCGTGGGGCTTAAAGAGGCATCAAGTGGATGCATTAATTTACGTATTGGGCAAAGCGAACAAACGTTAACAGTTTCCAGTGTGTTAGATATATTTCAAGAAGCAGTTTTAAAGAAAAAGGTTTTATAAATAAAAGGAGGAAATGTGGAAGTTAAATCTCAAAAATCTTTGAAGTGTAATCAAGAAATTCGAGCCTCTCGTGTACGGTTAGTAAGCGCGGAAGGGCATCAGCTTGGAATATTTTCATTCAGGGATGCCATAGAAATGGCACGAAAGCAAAATTTGGATTTGGTGGAGATTGCTTCTACGGCAGAACCTCCGGTGTGCAAAATTTGTGATTACGGACGGATGATTTATCAAGAAAAGAAACGTCGGGCAGAGTTACAAAAAAAGCAGCAGCGCGTTTCTGTTAAAGAGATTCAACTGACGCAAAAGACTCAAGAAAATGATTATAAGGTGAAGTTAAGGCGGGCTATTGAGTTTCTTCAAGAAGGGGATAAAGTTCAGCTTGTTGTTCAAATTAAAGGACGGTGCCAATTTTCTGATGACCCACTAAAAGATCCCGGAAGATTGATGGCGGATCGATTTATTTTAGATATAGCGGGTCAAGGAAAGGTAGAGCAGGGGGCTAAAAAAGAAGGGCGTCGTGTCAGAGTGGTCATCGCCCCCTTAAAAGATCAAAAAAAGGTTTCTTCTTTGGATGAGCCTCAAGAAAACAAAAGCGTATAGCGCGGTTAGGGTGAGAAATTACTTTTTTTATTTTTATGATTAAATTTTGTAAGGCTAGTGTTTTTTCAGTAAGAAGTAAAAAGTAAAAGCTCACCATTGTTATTTTATATTATTTTTTTTAAAAAATTGTTGATTTTTTTTTGTAAAATTCGAAATTTTTACATATATTTTTTTAGATAAGATAAGTTTTGAAGTATCAACAGATGTAAATAAAAAAAATTTTCTACTTCACAACTTTACCACCTTGCTTTTCAGGTATAAATTAAAAATTAAATTTCTTGATTTTTTTTAGAGTTGTTCCACTCTTCTAAAAATTGGAAAATTTTATTCATTTTTGCTGCATTTTTTCCTTTTACCAAAAGTGTATCTGATGAAATTAAAAGAGATTTTAACGCATTAAATAAAGAAAAAATTTCCATTCCCCAGTAAACACTGTGCCCTTTTTTAGAAAGAATTTTCGCACTTTCTTCAAAAAGCTTTCCTACTAAAAAAATATGGGCGGCCTTTGCATTTTCGATATAATTCGTAAGATCTTTATGTAATTTAGGTCCGTGATCTCCTAATTCTCCCATTTCTCCAAGAAGTAAAATTTTTCTTCCCGGTACATCACGTACACCAAAAGCCTGAATGCATGCGCGCATAGCAAGAGGTGCGGCGTTATAACTTTCATCAATGCAAGTAATATTTAGCGTGTCATAATGCATAAGAGCTCCACGCCCCTTCAGTGGAAAAAAAGAAGACAAAGATTCGGCAGCTTTTTGAAGGTCTATTTTTTCCGATAAAAGAGCTGCCAAAATTCCTAAATTTCCCTCAATCCAGTGCGGACAAAAAGAAGAAGGGCGATAGGTTAGGGCCCCCCAAGGCGTCTTTACCCGTAAAATAGAATTCACTTCGTTTAAATATTCTACATGGACGTCACCTTCGTTCATCCCATAGGTTATCCAATGAATGTCTTTTTGATCTAATAATGCTTTAAAAGGACAGTGTGTAGGTAAAATCCCAATTTTTCCAGAAAAAATTTCAAATTTTTCTTGCGCAATAGACTGTAAATTTTCAAAATTTTCAATATGCGCTTCACAAATCGATGTTAAAACAGAAACATCTGGATTGACATAAGAAACTAAGGGAGATATTTCTCCTGGATGATTTGTTCCGATTTCAAAAACCGTATACTGAGTTTCTGCAGGACAATTAGCTATACTTAAAGGAACCCCAATATGATTGTTATAGCTTGAGGCAGAAGCATATGTTTTTCCAAAATGTTTCAAAACATGAGCTAATCCTTCTTTTGTAGTCGTTTTTCCCACACTGCCCGTGACTGCATAACATACTCCTTTTATTATTTTTCGGTGCTGTTGTGCAATATTTTGCAATACGGCTAAAGGATCTTTTACTAAAAATACACGAGAGTCCACAAAAGGTGCCTCAAATGACTGCACAGCTGCGCACGCTCCCTTTTTTAAGGCTTCTTGTACAAACTGATGTCCTTTAAAGTTGTTTCCATCTAGAGCAATAAATAACTCTCCCGGCATTAATGTCCTTGTATCAATACTAACTCCACTGTAAGGGGGAAGCGATGATATACCGTCATAAGAGGTTTCGATTTTGTTTGCAGTAAAAAAATTCATCATTCATTCTCTGTGTTGACGTTACTTATGTTTTGATGGTTTCAGGCAAAGAAATCTGCTCACTGCAGTTCAAGTGGAGCCATTCTAAAAATTTGTCTAAAGAAAAACAATACCGTTCCCCGGTTTTTCGAACTTTAACTTCTATCTGGCTATTTTTTTGATTCTTTTCGCTTAAAATAGCCTGAAAAGGAAGACCTAACATATCCATTAAAGCAAATTTTTCTCCAGGACTTAACGGACGGTCTTCCCAAAGCGTTTCAATCCCTAAGTCTTTAACTTTACAATAAAGATCTTCTGCTTTAGATTCCAGATTTTCCTGAATATGTATTATTCCCAAAGAAAATGGAGAAATTGATAAAGGCCATTGCGGTCCTGCTTCATCATGAAACGCCTCAATAATAGCCCCCACTAAACGTGACACACCAATACCGTAAGATCCCATTTGAAGATTGACCACTTCCCCGTTTTTTGAAGAAACTTGCGCATTCATAGAGGAAGAATATTTATCACCAAAGTGAAAAATGTGTCCTACTTCAATGCCTCGAGCGATTTTCAATTGTTCTGCAGGAACCCTACATTGTTCTGGAAGATGCTTTTCATCTACCATGGCGTACACTTCCTCAAAATCCGATATCTCAAAACGAGGAGGGGTTCGATTTTCTAAAACCGAATCATAATATAACGCACTTTCTCCTGTTTTTGCAACAACATGAAATTCGTGACTAAAATCCCCTCCGATAGGGCCGGTGTTGGCGCGAAGCGGAATTACAGAAAGTCCCATGCGGTAAAACGCTCTCATATAAGAGCGGAAAACTTTACAATATGTTTCTTTAGATGCCTGTGGTGTGAGATCAAAAGAATATCCATCCTTCATCAAAAACTCTCGTCCTCGCATTACCCCAAATCTCGGGCGGACTTCGTCTCTAAATTTCCACTGAATATTGTACAGATTAAGGGGAAACGCTTTGTAACTTTGAATACAGCGACGAACAACATCCACGAATACTTCTTCTGCAGTAGGGCCGTACACTAACAAACGCTTATGCCGATCATTAACACGCAACATTTCCAGACCATAATCGTCATAGCGACCGCTTTCTTGCCATAGTGTGGCCGGTTGCAAAGTAGGAGCTAACATTTCAATTGCTCCGATAGCATTTTGTTCTTGTCGAATAATGGTTTTAATTTTTTTTAATACCCGAAGACCAAGAGGAAGCCAAGTGTAAATTCCAGAAACAGTGCTCTGGATCATACCAGACTGCAACATCCAGCGATGAGACGCTGTGCTGGCTTCTGAAGGTGCATCTTTCAACACGGGTAAAAAATATTGACTTGTCTTCACAAAATTGACTCCTTTCATCCCCACTTATTCTGCATCATAGCAAACCTCCAATTCTTTGACAATCTGTAGATCATTAGACAAAAAATTAATTTACATAGGTATTAATTTCTGTCATTTGATTTGCCTTTTAGAGAAAAATATTTAAAGCATTAATAAAGGAAAGCGAAATTAAATAATTTTTTGCATTTTTTTACATCTGCTTGTAATTAAAAAAAAATCATGAGAACATCTTAGATACTATTTTTTGAATATAGATCTTCTGTATGCGTTTGCTTATTGTCATTCCTTCTCGGTTAGAATCTGCGCGACTTCCTAAGAAACCTTTGGTAAAACTCCAAGGCATTCCTATGATTCAAAAGGTTTTTGAAAACGTTCAAAATGCGGATATTGCCCCAGTGTGGGTGGCTTATGATGATGATGAAATTGGATCTTTATTTCCTAAAGCGCATAGAGTTAAGACAGGAAAATGTCTTACAGGAACAGATCGTATAGCTCAGGCTTTAGAGATTAGGGAGGCATGGGATCAATTCGATGTAATCATTAATGTTCAAGGCGATACACCGGTATTAGATACAGGAATTTTTTATCAGCTTTTTGCTCCTTTTTGTTTTCCAGAAGTAAGCGTGGTGACAGCTGTTAGCAAGATGAAAAATCAAGAGATTTTATCTATTCCTTCTAAAGTAAAGGCGTTGTGTACGACGTGCGCTCTTCATGGGTATTGGCGATGCGTTGATTTTAAGCGTGCTATAGAAATACCAGACCCTTCTATGACTTACCGAAATCATTGGGGGGTGTATGCATTTCGTCCTTTGGCATTAAAACAATTTAGAGCGTGGCCTCCTTCCCTTAGAGAGCAAGAACAATCGTTAGAACAGTTGCGATTTCTGGACAATGGACATTCTATCTGGGCTGCTGAAGCTTTTGAAAGTGCTCCATACATGTGTGTAGATACCTCAGAAGATTTAGAGAAGGTTAAGAATTTTTTAGAAAAGGGAACAGAAAGTGAGGATCAATAAAAAATTTTAGGTAAATTAGGTGTATTGACTGTATTATTAAATTTTGAGAAGAGTTTTGCGCAACCAAAAACAAGTCAGAGAAAAAGTTAAAAGAAACAAAATTGAATAGATCGGATGTTAAGGTATAAAGATGTAAGCAATAAGGTTAAATTTGAGTGCCAAACGTGCTTATTGTTAATTTTTATTAATTGTGTAATCAATTAATAAAAAGCTTGACGATTTTTATTTTTTATTAGACTTCTTTACAATCTAGTTTCCGAAAAAGTCTATTTTTTTATCAACAAGCTTTTCATCTTTTTTACCCCAGCTTTTGTTTTTTTACTTTTGTTAATATTAAAAAGTTTTTTTAAGAATTGCACCTACCTCGTATCGTCTGAGAAGTATCATCTTTTCTGATTAGATAGTATGTTGATGTTATGATTTTAAAAGGAATCTGCTTTGTGTTTTTCTACACATCACCCACGAAACATTTTCCAAAACAATCGCAAATGCTTATAAGAAATATGGGAACGCAAACGCAAAAATCCAAACAAAAGCGCTGTAATCACCATAGCAGCCCCAAGCATGTACCCTATATGAAGAAAGATACTTGTTTCAGAAGTCCAGATCAAAGGCATAGAGTAATATACCGACACCACCACCCCCATAAAAGGCATAAGCTCTAACCAAAGACGCTTTAATCCGTGATGTAAAGGAAGTTTTTCTCGTACCGAAATCGAACACAAAAGAAAAATAAACTGAGCCCAAGCAGATACTACAGAAGAAAATGCAAGACCGAAATGGTGGAAACGGCGGTATAGACATAAACTTATTCCTACAGTGACCCCAACATTAAGCAATCCAGAAATCCAAGTAAGCTGACCTTTTCCGTGAGCAAAGCACCGAGTAATCAAAATTTTTATTCCAATGTAAGCAGGAATAGCCAAAGAAAATACCCTTACCGTATAAGCAATTTCTACGACATCCTTCCAAGCCAAAATACCAGATTTTAGACTGGGATAAAATAAACATGCCCCCAAAGAAAAAGATGAAACCCAAAAAAACAATGTAATCCACATACTTAACATAAAAGCAAATCTTAAAAAATGCTGTTCATCACGCCATCTGCGCACGGGATCTTGAAGAGCTTGTTGCTGAGAAAGAACAGGTAAAAGAACAGAAGCTAAAGAAACTCCTATCAAACTTAAAGGAAGTTGCTGAAAACGATCTGCATAATTAAGATAAGAAGCACCTTTAGTAGGCAATTGAGCGGCAAAAATGGCACCAATTACTGTATTAAGTTGCACAGAAGAAACACTTAACATTGCAGAAAAAAATTTTCTAAAAAATCCTGCTAAATGCTTATCAATCCCTAAAATAGGCCAAACTGCTTTAATTCCCTGATACCAACACCCCCAAATCATCATTCCACATTGAAGAACTCCAGATCCAAGGATGGCCCAAGAAGCCCAGTACGCACACAATACGTTGGTGTCGGGTTTATAGATTAATAACCCAACCAGGGCAGCGCAAATAAACAAATTTCCTATAGTAGAAGAAAAATTAAAAATTCCAAAACGGCCATAAACACTAGAAATGCTTCCAAAAAAACTATGAATTGAAATAAAAAATATATAAGGAAAAATAACCTTTCCTAAAAGACTAAATAATTCGCGTTGCTTTTGATGAGCGAAATCGGAAAAAATCCAACTTGAGCACAAGTCCCATTTCCATTCTGCTATTCCCATCAATAACGTTAAGAGTACAACTAAAATTCCTAAAAGGCTGGCAGAAAAACGATATGCTGCTGCTTCGCCTTCAGATTCCTTGATTTTCGTAAAAATTGGAAGAAAAGCTGCTTGCATGGCACCTTCTGCAAAAATTCTTCGAAAAAAAGCAGGTATTTTAATAAGAATGGTCAACGTATCGCTGACCGCATTGATTCCAATGCACTGAATCAATAAAAGCTCTCTAACATATCCGCTGATGCGACTTAGCAATGTAAGTACCGCAACCCAGCTTACAGAGCGTAAAAAGTTAATTTTCATCGTTTTGATCAAACCTTGTCAATTTTTTAATCAATTGCTATACACTATATCACAAAAAAATATTAAAAAGATACAATAGCAATAAGCAATATTAAAATTTAAGAATTTTTTTCATACTCCCCCCCACTTTTTTGAAGGGGCTTTAAAAGATCGCTGAAATCAAAGAATAAGAGTTTATCTTTGATCTACCTGAGCCCCCTTGTGAAGTATGAATACAAAGATGAATAGAAAGGCGCTCTGACTGTTTTTTTTTGTAAGCAATTTCTTGTGTAAGGCCCGTTATAGAAGCGTATACAATAGCAACAGCGACAATGGTCAAGTTTGGAAAGTCTTCCCAAATCTTTCATAGGGGGATTTTCAAGGGTAACCCCTTGCGTTTTCATAGTTCTGAACAGCCGT
>NZ_ARPM03000124.1 GCF_000388175.3 Holospora undulata HU1
CAGCTTTATTATTTTTAATATACAAGGCTAGAAAGAAACTGCATGGCTTCAAAATTCCATTATTTCAATTTACATGAGATCTAAAAAAATCTTTTATTAAAACATTAATTATTATTTCAGGAGGGGATTCCAATGCTGTTAAACATTTATTTTGACACTTTCAACACTTATGCGGTGTTGTCATCACCGTCTCGTAATAATGAATAAAGGCTTTCTGCTTGGCTGGATCTGTCTTTTCGGGCCGTGCTGCTGTTTTTAAATGAAAAATTATGGGCGTACAACGTCTTGCCTCAAGAACATAAGCGCAGATATCGCTTACTTTTATATACGTTATGGCTTTCCAAATGTGCGGTAAGTCACTGTTTGTGAAATATTCAGCTTGCTCACAGATCCCCTGCTTGACACCATTAACTTTTGATCCTCCTTATACTTCTCTACATGACGACTGATCGTCAATCAGAAGAGCGGCGATAGCTCCCCCCCTTGTCGGATAACAAAACAGCCTTAATCCTATTTGCTACGCGTAGGTTCTTTTCTTGCCGATGCTGCGTTCTTAACGCAACACAATCTTCTTCTGTCAAAATTTTTGCATAAGAAAAATTATTAACACATAAAATTAAAGTTTTAAACAATTTCATTCAGTATGAGTATAGAATTGTGCTGGAAAACGGCTCATCGATTGGGAATTTGGTGATCACTCGAGTCAAACATTCAAACGACTTTTTAAACGATTAAAAAAATGGAAAATTTTATTTTATTGCGAAAATCATTGGGAAGATTTTAATAAAATTATTCCACGCAACCGCCTCTTTCAGGGAAAAGATAAAACGTTTTCCATTGAACAAACTAACGGTCGACAACGCCATTGGTTTACGAGATTTTATCGAAAACTCTTTGCAAACACACGATCACTTGAAATGCCGGAGGGAACACTGCGTATTTTTTCTGCACTTCACGTTAATAAAACTTTGAAAATAAATCATGCTATCTTTGGTTAAAATTCTCAAATATTTTATCATCGTTTTTATTTTTTTATATAAGTTCATTTTATTATAAAAAATATAATTTTTTACTTTATAAATAGTAGACGTTTTTTTAAATTTGATATAACAATCAAAAAAAACTATATAAGCTAAAATAAAACAAAAGGAAAGAAAAAATCTTCCCCTTTTAACTTAACACTCTCCTAAAAAGAATTTACCATAAGACTACAAAAAAGACTTATGAAAGAAAATATTTTATGAATTTTCCACTTTTGACCAATATTTTCTTAGTTTTTTTTGTAATTTTGTTTCTCTTTAAAAAAATCTAAAGAAATTTGAGAGTCATCTTTCGTTACTTTTTTATTTTCGCATGATCGTTCATGCAACCTTTTTAATATTTTCTCAGAATTCTCGTACTCTTCTTTTGAACAGCAAGATAATTCAGGTCTTTTTTCTTCTGTTTTAAAAGTATTATCATCTTCTGCTTCACTAAGCGCGCATGAATTAAAACCTTCCCCTTTCGAAAAACTAAACGTTGATAGATAAAAATTATTCTTCTTTATCGGATCTTCAAAAGGGTCTTTATTTGTATTTTCAGAAACCGAAGACGTTTCAAAAAAACTCTCAGAATCTTCAAAAGCAAACCGAGGAGTCAAAGGAGAATCCTCAAGTTCAGTTTTAGAAATAGCTTGACTATCCATCGTTAATATAAAAAAAACAAAAATTGATTTAACCAACATGTTCTATCTAAAATTAATCTTACCTTAAAACACAAAAAATTGCTTTTTAAATTTAAAGCAAAAAGAGCATTTCAAGACCCACTTTCTCTTTCAATCATAAAATCTATAGATAATTTTTTCAATAGCTATTTCTAAAAAAAAATAAAAATATTTCTGTGTATACGTCTATTTTAAAAGGCGATCTATAGCTTCTTTATGCATAAGCGCTTCTTCATTATTAACGACAAATTGACGATCGTGGCGTTTTTTTGATGACGTGTATCGCTCTAAGGACGTTTCTGAAAATTCTAACAAATCTCTAAATTCAAAAACATTTTGTTCTTTACACAATTCTTGATATACTGCGCATAATAATTCTGCATCTAAAAGTGCACCATGATAAGTCCGCTCAGATAAGCTAATTCGAAAACGACGACATAAAGCATCTAAACTAGCGGGAGATCCAGGAAACTTTTTTCTTGCCAAAACTAAAGTGTCTTCTATAGGGTTAGTCAGTGCTTTTTGGGAAATCTTTTCCAATTCCCAGTTTAAAAAACCTGTGTCAAATCGTGCATTGTGAATCACAAGCATTTGTTGACCTATAAAGTTCAAAAAATTTTCATATATTTTACAAAACGTAGGATATTGACGTAAAAAACTCCAGCTTAACCCGTGAACTTCCTTTGATCCTGGAGAAACCTCTCTTTCTGGATTAAGATAAGCATGAAATTTATCTACAATGACTCCATCAACAGTTTTAACACACCCAATTTCTACGATGCGATGAGCTCCGTGACTATCCCCTTTTACGGTGGATAATCCTGTTGTTTCTGTATCTAAAAAGATTCTTATAATACCTGACATATCATTTTTCACGATCTAAAGAGAAAACGATCAAATCATTTTCTCTTTGATTCTTTGAACTCCCCTTAAACTTCTTTAATATTTTCAGTTTCCATTACTTTTTTTGCATAAGCAATAGCAAGCTTGTTTACTGCCCAAATCCACCACCATGTAATGACGACCAAGAGTCCTCCAAGAAGCGGAACAGAAAGTTGGGGAGCACCTAATCCTCCAGTTGCAGCATTACAAATAAGCTGTAATACACTTCCTCCAGATTTTCCAGCACGGCCACCAATGACATCAATAGCAGCTTTTCCTTTAATTTTTTCTTCTTCGTCTAGAGGAATATAAGCCATTTCTTTTGTTGGATCAAAAAGAGCGTATTTTACCCCCTTAGTCAAAACATTCTGAACTAAACCAAGCCCAACCGCCACAGTCAACGTTGAAGTCCCCAACATCTCACACACACCGCCAAGATAATCTTTAAAGACGACAAAAAGAAAAAATCCTACCCCTGTTATCATTGTAACAAAAGGCGTAATATTGGCAGAAAAACGCCACCCTAAAGATTGAACGAAATTTTTACTAAACAGAATAAAAACCATGGTGGTTATTCCAGTACCGATAAACATCTTTCCCATAAACGCGTTGTACGCATTCATGTCACGCATTCCGCTAACTGGGTCAGAAAAATAATGTCCTACACTGTCCTTCCATGTGACTTCCACAATATTTATGGTAATACCGTATGCCACCATCAAAATAGCGATATACATAAGATACCTGGACTTTAGTAAATAAACTGCACTTTCTTTCAAAGAAAGCTTCGGTTTAGACTTTTTCCCCTTTGCATCTGTTCCTTTTTGGGCGTCTGTCAAAACCCTTGTATTTAACCACCAATAGGAAACAGCAATAGCAATACATGCGACAACCATACAAGAACAGTATAACCTTAATTGAGGACCGAAATCTTTTTCCCCCGAAGCAAGTCGTTCTGGTTTTAAAAAATCTTCACTAAAGGCTGTCAATGATCCTGCTGCAACCAAGCCTAAGTTAGACCAAAATCCATACACAGGATAAAAACGTTTTGCCTGCGTAGTGGGAGTTATCTGGTTGGCGAATTGCCAGAAAAGCAATGCTATTCCCATATTTCCCCAAAGCTCTGCCATCATATAGAATAATGAATAATTCCAATAGGCTACCGCAGGAAAGAAATCTTTCAATAAAGGATAAGATTCTTGACATTGTTTAATCCAATCAGTTGAAAAATTAAAATGCTCACGCATGGGATACAGAACAAACCCAAACAAAAGAAAATATACTGCAAAAGGAAGTAATGTTGTAAAATAAAGCCTTTGTTTACTTAAAATATTACTAAGTTTCGCATAACCAATAACTGCTAAAATTGAACAAGGCGTTACCAATCCTAATTTCACCCAAGGAAGAACTTTTCCGCTAGATCCTGGTGAATTCACAAGCAAAGAATCCTTAACATTACGTGCTACTGTATAATTAAATAAAATAGAAAACATAATAACAACCATCGGAAGAAAAATACCCATTTCTTCTGGATAAACCGGCCATAACCGCTCTCTCCACTTGGTCATTCGGGACGATGATAAATTCGACATAATGCCTCAATTTTTTGTAAAGCACCAATGCTTTACATCATTTTCTTTCTCATCATAACATCACAGCATTCAAAATTCTATAGCGCTCTATGAATTTTCAAGAGAAAGGTACCAAATTGTAAACGAAAAAACAATCTCTTTTTTATTCATAGGGGGCTGGGGGCAGTTGAGAAAAGTTTTTAAAAGTTAATATTTTTTTAAAACTGAAAAGTGTAAAACTTATTTAATTTAAAAGTTAAAAGCGAATTTTTTTATACAAAACTATAAGGATGGCCTTTTTGCGCTAAAATTTTTCGATAGAGTTGCTCTAAAAGCATAGCCCGCGCAAAAAGATGTGGCCACGTCATCAAACCAAAAGACCAAATTTCATCATTTTGGTTGAAAATATTTTTAGGAATTCCAAAGGATTCCCCAATAAAAAAACAAATGTGGTAAGGTGATAGGGTGTCTAATTTCTTCCAAAATTCAGAGCTGGTGAACTGAATTCCTTTTTCATCCCACATAATCCACCGCTGAGACTTTAGTTTTACAAGACTTTTCCACTGCTTTTCTTCCATTTCTTTTACTGATATTTTTAAGGGACTAAGCCGCTTAACGTACAGATTGCACAAAGCATCAAAAGGGGGCTTTAATTTTCCTCCTGCGTAGATTGTCAAAACACTCATCATTCAGATAGCGTATCTTTGTCGGGAAAAATATACGAAACAGCTTGATGGATATGATTAATAAAGACAAGATGAAGCTTTTGTTTTACTTCTTCTGGAACATCGTCTAAATCTTGACGATTGTATTCTGGTAATAAAACCGTATCAATACCGTGATTAACAGCCGCAATGAGCTTTTCTTTTAATCCCCCAATACGCAAAACATCCCCTTTTGTTGTAATTTCTCCAGTGACGGCAGTGGTGCTGGCAATAGGTTTTTTAATAACTAAAGATAAAAGAGTTAAGAAAATGCCCACTCCTGCAGAAGGTCCATCTTTTGGAATAGCGTTTTCTGGGAAATGTACATGAATGTCGTTTTTCATAAAAGTTTCAGGGTTTAGCTTGTAATATTCGATATTTTCTTTAAGACAATTCAGAGCAACTTGAACAGACTCTTTCATAATCTCTCCTAATTTTCCAGTGAAAAAAGTTTTTCCTTTCCCAATGACTTGAACTGCCTCTATCTTCATGATATCTCCGCCAGCTTCTGTCCATGCAAGTCCTGTGATAACACCTATTTCTTGAGTTTTTTCGTGAAGAGCCCGGGGGGGATAAATTGCTGTTCCCAAATACTCAGTAAGCTCTTGGTGGTGAATAACTTGTCCTTTAATGATGTCCATCTCTAATTTTAAAACCACTTTTCGAGCCAAAGCTCCGATACGCTCTTTTAGGCCCCTCACTCCTGCTTCTTTTGGAGTATATTGCGTCAATAAATCGTAAAGCGCAGAAGGAGTTATAGAAAACTGCTCTTGGCTAAGACAGTGTTCTTGCATAACGTTAGGAATTAGGTGGCGTTCCGCGATTTGAATTTTTTCTTGAGTTGTGTATCCAGATAGGTGAATTAACTCCATGCGATCTCTAAGTGGGGAAGGAATATCATATTTTTTATTGGCAGTTGCAATAAAAAATATTTTCCCCAGATCGTAAGGAATTTCTAAGTAATGATCTCTAAATTCGCCATTTTGTTCTGGATCTAAAACTTCAAGAAGCGCTGCATAGGGATCCCCTCTTCTATCTGCTCCCAACTTATCAATTTCGTCTAGTAAAACCACTGAGTTAGACCCGGGAAGGTGTTTTCCTTTTTCTCGACCTTGCAGCGCTTTTAATATCCGTCCGGGAGTTGCACCGATATATGTTCTGCGATGACCTCTAATTTCTGCTTCATCGCCACACCCGCCCAAAGCAATAGAAGTGAAATCCAAATTTAGGGCTTTGGCAATGGCTTTTGCCACAGAGGTTTTTCCTACACCGGGGGGACCAACAAGGCACAATACAGCACCTTGATCGGTTTTTCGACGACGATGAACTGCCAAAAACTCTAAAATGCGTTCGTTAATTTTGTCCATACCAGAGTGGCTTTCTTCAAGGATCTTGTTAGCTTCATGCAGATCTTTGTTTAAAGGCTTTAATTTTTTCCAAGGAAGGCTGACCAAAAAATCTATGTAACTTTGAATTCCAGATATTTCAGGAGAAGACTGAGGCAATAATCGTAATTTCTTTAATTCATCTTCTGCTTGTTTTTTTGCTTCCTGAGTTAAATGTTTCGCATTTTGAATTTTTTTTTCGATATTATGGTAAATGTCTTGTTCTCCAGATTCTCGTTTTAAAATCTCTTCCTTTGTTTTTCGTACATATTCTTGGTAATCATTACGCATTTTTTGTGCTGCTTTAATGCTGAGGGTTTCTTTGAATTTGCCAATAGCAACTTCAAAACTAAACCATTCTATAAGAATTTTCATTCTAGAAATTAAGCTGTCAGATTTTAAAATTTTTTTCTTTTTTTCAATATCATTAATATTTCCAGAAATTTTGTACACAACTTGCTCAACATTAACCGTTTCTTGTTCTTCAATTGTTAATGCTCGATGAATTGTATCTTGTGCGTTAAGCTTTAAATACTGGTCCAAATAATTTTTTAATACTCTAAATGTAGCTTCAATCTTTGCAGGAGCTTCTTCTTGGGTGTGTAAAGGCTTTGCAGAGCAATTTTGCATATCCTCTGACAATGTAACGTGAACACGCTCAAGCCCTTCCAGTACTGCTTGACAATCATCATGTATAAACGTTGATTGCCGTACACGACACAGCGTTCCTACAGAAAAAATCTTTGAATTTTTTTTTTCAGATTGGTCTTGGGTACACAAAACTACGTATCGATCTTCCTGGGGCTGTTTTGTAATTTTTTGAATAATTTCAACAGACGAAGCGTGTTTGATCGCTAAAACTCCGGCAGTAAATGGAAAAAAAACCACATCTTGTGATATAATTACTGGGTATTCTTTTACAGATTCAGAGTCAAACACTTTGCGGCTCCAAAAAGATATTATCGCGAATTGTAGCACAATAAATGTTCTAAATCCAACGGTTTGTACTTAAAAATTGGTTGGAACGATCAAAAACAGTGAAAATACAATTAATTAAAAAACCAGTTATTATTAATGTTTAAAATATTTTGTATTTAAAAAAGTGTACGACAAAAATAAAAAATTATTTTATTTTTAAGAATTTAAAAAATATTTTTTTAACAAAATAAAAAAAATCTAACGTGTTATTCGTAATTAACGTATTGAAATAAAACATTTTTTTTTGTACAATAATAAATATATTTTTTTTGTGTTTCAAGTGCGCGCTTTTTCCACACCTTCTTCTTTTGTAAATGTTGTAACGCGGCTGATGTTTAAGGCTAGTGGAAATTTGTTGAGAGACTTTTCGGAGGTTGAAAAGCTTCAGGGCGCTGAAAAGAGTTTGAAAAAATTTGTCACTGATAGTGAATGTCGTGTTGAAAAAATTCTTTATCAAGGATTAAAAGAAAGTTATCCTGGGTACGGATTTTTGATGGAGGAAGGGGGGGGAATCCCCGGGGAAAGCATCGATGCTGCAACTTGGATTATTGATCCTTTGGACGGGTCTAATAATTTTTCCAAGGGGATTCCTTATTTTTCTATTTCTGTTTCTTTGTACGAACGTCAGGATTTTTTAATGGGGGTGATTTATGACCCGGTGCGAGATGAGATTTTTTGGGCACAAAAAGGAGTAGGGGCGTTTTTGGATCAGTATAGGTTGCGTCTTCCTCAAAAGCGTCCAAGAAATTATATAGCAATGGCATTGCCAGGACCAAGGCACACTTCTGATCAATGCAGTCGTATTGTTTCCTTATTTCAGCGATTCCCTTTGGCTTTGTTTAGATCGTTTGGAAGCACTTCTCTTCACCTTGCTTATGTTGCCGCTGGGCGTTTAGATGGGTGTGTAGAATATGCTACGCGCATTTGGGACAGTGCAGCGGGAATCGCCATCTTGAAAGAAGCAGGGGGAAGAATGAGCCACCAATTCAAGGGGCCGTTACAAGGGCAAGGGGTGCTTAGTTCTGATGTTGTGGCAGCGCATCCTGAGATTTACGAAACGTTGTACAGCGCAACTGCTGTGAAGCCATCATGAGGTTTGCTTTATTAAAAAGAATATGCCTTTTTTTTCAAGCTTTTATTCGTTCTGGCGCTGATGCGAAAGACCCTAAATATCGCCTTGGTGTAGGGATTGTTTTGGTGAATAAAGGTGGAAAAATTTTTGTTGGAAAGCGGATAAATAAAAAACATTCCCAGTGGCAAATGCCCCAAGGGGGAGTGGATTTTTACAGTCAAAAGCCAGAGCCTTTTGCGCAGGCCGCTTGGCGTGAGCTATGGGAAGAAGTGGGAGTAAAAAATCAGTGCCAGCTTGTTGCGCGTACAAAAAATGCGTATCGCTACGATTTTCCTTATTTTAATTTGTGGAAACTAAGGTTTAAAGGGCAAAAGCAGGTTTGGTATGGGTTTATTTTTCTTGGATCAGACAAAGATATTAATTTAGAAGCAACAGACTATCCTGAATTCGGTTCTTGGAAATGGATTGAAAGGCAAGAATTAATGAGCAGTTGCGCATTTTTTAAACATTCTTTGTACACAAAAGTTTTAGAAGAGCTTTGGCCTTTTATTACAGATGCTCTACATTCTAAAAATTTTTTAAATCCTTTTGATGGGAAAGAACCTGTGTGTTCTGAGAAAAGTTAAAAAAATGGTAAGGATGAAAAAATGTGTGCCAGAAGAAAAACGATAGAAGTAGAGGGGAATTTTCATGGACGCGTCCTTTTTTTTTGTGTAAAATATGGTAAAATATCTGCGCTTACGTTTTTTTATGTTGTTTTATGAAAGCTCAAAACGTACCTGTTCAAAAGCCACAATTGTTTGCAACGTCCAGGCCTTTATCTCGTTTAAACGATGTTTATTTGCCTCGTCGCGGATATCCGCTTTACGTAACAACGCCTATTTACTATGTCAATGACGTTCCTCACATTGGTCATGCTTATACGACCATAGCCGGAGATGTCATGGCAAGGTTTTGGAGATTTTTAGGTTGGCCCACATATTTTGTTACGGGCGTTGATGAGCATGGTGGAAAGGTTGCTCAATCTGCAAAATCTAAGAATGTGCCCGCTCAAGCTTATGTAGATGATATGGCAAAGATTTTTAGATCGTTAGTTCAAGCTTTAAACGCCGTTCCTGATGATTTTATACGTACAACAGAATTTCGCCATCATCAAGCTGCTCAGGCTTTATGGAAGACGCTAGAAGATAGAGGGCATATTTATTTAGGGACATATTCGGGATGGTATGCTGTTCGAGATGAAGCATTTTATAGTGAAGATGAAATTCAAGATGGAAAAGCTCCCAGTGGTGCCCCGGTAGAATGGGTGGAAGAGCCTTGTTATTTTTTCAAATTATCAGCGTGGCAAAAGGAACTTTTGGCCTATTACCAGGAAAATTCACATGCCATTCGTCCTAAGGAACGGTACAATGAAACACTTCGATTTATTGAATCAGGGTTAAAAGATCTTGCTATATCTAGAACAAAATTGTCTTGGGGTATTAGCGTTCCAACTCATGTAGGGCATGTTATGTATGTGTGGATGGATGCGCTGACAAATTATCTTACTGTTTTGGGGTATCCTGATGTAGAGCAAGATAATTTTAAAACTTTTTGGCCGCACAGCGTGCATTTGGTCGGAAAAGATATTCTCCGGTTTCATACTGTTTACTGGCCGGCATTTCTTATGGCAGCAGGGCTTAAGCCTCCTGAGCGTGTCTTTGCCCACGGATGGTGGACACGAGAAGGAAAAAAAATGTCAAAATCTTTGGGAAATGTTTTAGATCCTTTTGCCTTAATTCAGCGATACGGTGCTGATGCACTTCGGTATTTTTTACTAAAAGATATTCGTTTTGGTCAAGACGGAGATATCTCAGAAGATGCTTTGCTGCAATGCTATAATCAAGATTTGAAAAATACGTTAGGGAATTTAGCGCAGCGTATTTTGGCTTTTATTGATCGTTATTGTTCAAACGACTTTAAAGAGTCAAAATCCCCCCCCATAGATAGCGAACACGAAGCCTTGCAAACCTGGGGGCGTCGCGCTTTACCTTATTTAAAATTTTGCATAGAACAAGAGGATTTGTACGGCTATATTGATTTACTTCAAACCAGTGTGCAACAGGTAAATGCGTATATAACAAAATTTGAGCCCTGGAAAATGTTGAATATTCCAGAAAAAGCATCGCATCTTCTTGAAGGATTATACAGTTTGTGTATGTTTTTAAGAGATATAGCTCTTTTGTTTTCTGTTGTATTGCCTAAAACAATGGAAAAGCTGTTACAGCAGATGGGGGAAGAAAAGGAAATATCTAGTGGAAGTATTCAGCGACTTGGATCTCCGTTAAGTACGGCGCTTTGGCCTAAGCCTGAGCCTATTTTTGACCTTGAAAACGTATAAAATATAAAATGAAGAAACTACTTAAGTACATTTCTATTTCTGAAGTAAAGTAATTGATGAAAAAATTGGCTTTATATATTCATTGGCCGTTTTGCTTAAGTATTTGTCCGTATTGTGATTTTAATCGTGGAATTTGGTCTAAGGCGCCTACCCAAGATCCTGAGATTTGGATTGAAGCATATAAAAAAGAGATCACTTATTGGCGCAAGCGTATAGGGGAGTGCAAAGTTACCAGTATTTTTTTTGGTGGGGGGACGCCTTCTCTTATGCCGATATCTCTATTAGCGGGTATATTGCAGCATATTAGCGAAGTTTTTGGAGTTTTGCTTTCTTCTATAGAAGTCACCCTAGAAATGAATCCAACAAAGTTTGAGACAGAAAAACTACAAGAAATTGTTGCCTTGGGAATAAATCGTATTTCAGTGGGGGTGCAGTCTTTCCAAGATCCTGTTTTAAAGTTTTTAGGGCGCACGCACACCAAGCAAGAAGCAAAAAATGTCTTGACTTGGTTGAAAAAAAAGGATGTTCGGTTTTCTTTAGACTTAATGTATGCTCACAAATATCACGAAGATCCAGAAAATTGGAAGACAGAGCTAAAGGAAGCATTACAGTGGGCGGGGTCTCATATTTCTTTATATCAACTAACGTTAGAGCGAGGAACTCTTTTTCATCGCAGGGCACAACAGGAAAAAAATCTAATTTTAGATGCATCATCTGCCGCAGACCTTTATTTGTGGACACACCATTATTTAGAGTCTTTGGGGTGGAATGGATATGAAATTTCTAATTACGCGCGTGACGCAGAATATTGTGAGCATAATTTAACCTATTGGCGGTACGAAGATTATTTGGGTATTGGTGCTGGTGCACATAGTCGGATAACTTTTTCTGATGGAAAGTACGCCATAGTTAACGAAAGCAGTGCAACTTCTTGGTTAAATTCTTGCACCGTCTACCATAACGCTGTAAAGCAGGCTGTTCCTTTGGAATTATGTACGCAGTTTAAAGAAAAAATGTTAATGGGGCTGCGTTTAAAAGAAGGAGTTTTTCTAGATTCTGTTTTGCCTATTCCTTCAAAATTTGAGGTAAAAATTCAGCAATTAAAAGACGCTGGGTATATGATAGAATTCGAAAAAAGGCTTCAGTTAACAATAGAAGGGAAGCTTCGTCTCGACGGAATATTATCTTTTTTACTTGAATAATTTATATTAAAATTATTTAATTAGATTGTTGCAAAAACATAACAAACAAAAAAATAACTTGATTACGAAAAATATGATCGAAAAAACTTATAGAGGATTTATCATAGATTCCATAGAAGGCAATGAGCACAGTGATGAGTTTAATTCTTAGATTTTCTTTGATATTTGGCCTTATATTTTCTTTTAACGCAAAGGGTGCTGACCTGATCACCAAGTTAATTATTGGGTATGAAGAGGTTAGAACTTCTAAAGCTCTTCTTGATGCACATGGCCCAGGTTCTTTTTCTGTGGTTTCCCAAACTTTTGGTCAGTCCAGAAATACTGCCGGAGAATTTGGGTTTGGTTCCACTGTTTTAACGTTGCGTTGTCCTGCCTGTGCTGTTATGGTTGTCCCTGTTAGAGAAAAAGGTCCTATTAAGGTTCGCATAGCGAACGAAGTGCTTTTTACAAAAAGCGTTTTATAATTTTTTTTTAGCGAGGGGGGGGGATTAGTTTTAACATTTTTTATCTCTTAGGTATTTCCAAAATGCATCAAAGGTTTTCAAAAAAGAAAGCTGTTTTGATGCTAGGTTAGGTCTAACATGGGATAGCGCTGGGAATAATTTAAGAATTTAGGGTGTTCTTGGGGAAGCGTAATCTGAGTTAGGCAGGTCCAAGTTTTGAATGCTCCTTTTTCCTTTTCTTTTCTGAAAAATTCTTTTTCTAAGTCTTTTGAGGAGTAGCCTAAGATTTTTGTTAATTTAATGACGGTGAGGCAGATGTTAATAACGTCTCTTTCTGATGTGGGAGTTTCTTTCAATATTTTTGCCTGATTTACAAGAAGTTGTGCCGTTTCTAGTTCTTTTTCATGAGAAACGTTTAAGCGTTCTAAAAAATTTGAAAGAATTGAGGAGGAAAAAAAATCGAAATTGATTTCGTTGTTTAATTCTAAAAGAGCTTGAGCCGCTTGTATAACATCGGCAAGTTCACTAAGTCCGTGAGTTTTGTTGTGGTGTTCTAAATCATCTAGCGCTTCTTGTGCTTCTTCAAGAATCTTTTTTTTAGCATAGGTTGGGCGTTCTGCCAGTCCAAGAACTCGGTAAACTCCTTCAAGATCTTGAGCGCTATTTAAAGATTGAGCACGATCTCTGACCAATTTGTCACACAAAAAAATTTTTTTCATTTTTAGTCTATTTGCCTTCAATGCAACTATTGTACAAAATAAAAATAAAATAAAAAGCAAAGTTCTATTTTTTACTTATAAAAATTTTAAAAGTAAAAAACTCCTAAATGGGTAAATACCTAAAAGATTTACTAGTACTATAAATCTTCCTTAAGGTTGGTTTTTTTAGCGCCTTGAAAGTGTTGAGCCGCCCTTATAAAATCTACAAACAACGGATGGGGAGCAAAAGGACGAGAAGCAAACTCAGGATGAAATTGCACTCCTATATACCAGGGGTGATCCCGATGTTCTATGATTTCTATTAAGGGGTGATGATCTGACCACCCTGCAACTCGCAATCCAGAACTTTCGATGGCATCTAAATAAAGATTATTAATCTCGTAACGGTGACGATGTCGTTCTACAATTTTTTTAGTACCATAAATTTGATATGTTTGACTTTTTTCTATAAGAACGCAGGGTTGAGATCCAAGTCGCATGGTTCCTCCTACTCCTTGATATTTTTCATAGGTACGTAATACTTCCCCTTCCTTCCATTGAAACATCATAGCCACAACCGGAGTTCCCGAATCTTCGAATTCTGAAGAAGTTGCATCTTTAATTGACGTTTCGTGGCGAACGGACTCGATGACCATTAACTGCATACCAAAACATATTCCAAAAGTTGGAATCTTCGCTTTGCGCCCATACTGAATTCCTCGGATAAGCCCTTCAGTAGCACGAGCCCCAAACCCACCAGGAACAATAATACCATCGCAGTTTTTGAATATATTATCTATAAGCGGAGAAGATTCTACGTGTTCTGCATCAATCATGCTTATGTTAACGCAAACACCATGACAAAACCCTGCGTGCCGCAAAGCTTCTTTTACGGATTTATAAGCATCCGAGCCCTTTGTGTATTTTCCTAAAAGGACGATATTAATTGCTTTTTGACACAGTTCCATTTTCTGTGTTAACTCCTTCCACAAAGAAAGATCTGGCAACGCTGTATTTATTTCAAAATAATTTACTACCGCCTGGTCTAACCCTGCTTCATGATATACTACTGGAGTTTCATAAATATTTTCTACATCTAAAGCTTCTATGACGTGATTAGAAGAAATATTACAAAATAACGCAATTTTTTGCTTTATTTCTTTAGAAAAGTACCTATCGGTACGACATAAAACAACATCGGGTTGAATGCCAAGATGCTGAAGCGCCATAACGGAATGTTGTACCAGTTTCGTTTTTAGCTCTCCAACCTGTTTTAAATAAGGAACCCAAGATAAATGCAAAAACAAGCAACGCTTTTTCCCCAGTTGTCCTTGCAGTTGTCGGGCAGCTTCTAAAAACGCTAATCCTTCAATATCTCCAACAGTTCCTCCAATTTCACACAAAATAAACTCTGTACCAGAAGGGCATCGCAAAATTTCATCTTTAATAGCTTCAGTCATGTGAGGAACGATTTGTAATGTCTGTCCCTGCCAAGCACCTTGACGTTCTTTATAAATTAAATTCTGGTAAATGCTTCCTGCCGAGCACCATCCGCTGTTGGTATTTCCCGTAAAGCGTTCATAGTGTCCTAAATCTAAATCCGTTTCTCTTCCTTGAAGGGTCACAAAGGTTTCACCATGCTGTGTTGGACTTAAAGTTCCGGCATCTACATTTAGGTAGGGATCTAATTTTAATAACCACACAGAAAGCCCTCGAGCTTTTAGCAATGCACCTAACGTAGCAGTAGTAATCCCTTTTCCCAAAGAGGACATCACGCCGCCAATAACAAAAATGACTGAAGGTGGGTTCATCAAACATACATCTTAAGTTTGAATATATGTACCACAAAGTTTCGTAATATTCAACCTCAAAAACCTCTTTATATAAGGTTTACGTAATAATTTATTATTTTTTACAAATTTTCCATATAAAACGGAAAATAATTATTTTATCCAGTATTTTTTGAACCATTATTCATTTTATTTAATACAAAAATAAGAAACTACTGTAATGGGGGGATATAAATACACATGTAAAATATAGAATATACGAAATACAAAACATTTTTTACATGAATATCAGATTTTGTTTTTTGAAAAATGGTATGCTAGTAAGGCTTAAAGATAAAGGTTATAAACATCTCTAGATAGTGTCGTGGTGAGATAAAATTATGATATAAAAAATCAGGAATTTTATTTTTTAAAAGAGATAACGCAATCGCACAGAAGACACAACATCTCAAAAAATCTTAGAAAATGCTTGAGCGTTATCTACCAGGAAGAAAGGGCAGGGAAAAGCAAAGGACAACCGTTAAACGCTGTTTTGTGGATTTTAAGAAATCAGGTCTCCTTGGAAAGATCTTCCCCAGGATTATTGAGATTAAAAAAATAAATCTAATTTTGATACAGAAAATTATGGTAAAAAACGTAAGAGGGCAGCTACTAACGAAGTGTTTTACGGGCTTTCAGTAGCATTTTTTTCTGCAAAGATATCCTCCTAGAAAAGTGTGTACGGATTTTTTACCAGATCCTTTGACTAGATGTACATTTTGGGTGCATCAGGAGAGCAAAGAGGTAGAAATATTTGATCGTTTTTTGAACTAACTTCGCTTTTTTTTTGCTTGCTTTCACGTACGAAAAGTCTTTTTTTAAGCTATAGCTAATCTTTTTAACCAGCAACTGATTGTACCCCAAATTCTTGAGCAGCTTTTTTCAAGGTCATAATCTTGGTTTTCTTTGACGTACTCTTCAAGCTTCTCTAAGTCACTCTTTTTTTCTGAGCCACCACGCTGTATAAAGCGTTTTCAGTTTATTTTGTTAAAATAAAAGGATATTCAAGATAAAAAGAAGCAAAGATAATTTTGTGAGATGTGAGCACAATCAGTCTTAATAAGAGGTATGTTAAACAAAAATGTACAATAAATAAAAAAGCAACAGGATATTTAAAATTTTTTTAAAAATTACTATAAATCAAAAAAATGTTTTTTTTAAAATTTTTTACGTTAAAATGTTTTGGTATTGCGTACAATAAAATATACATGAGCAAGTATAAAAAGGGAAATTTCTTACTTTTGGGTTTAGGCGTAATGGGATCGCAAAGCGCGTTTTCTGATTTAGATTCTTCTAATCTTGATTCTTCTTCTCCATGGTTATGGAGAAATTTTGAAGATTTTAAGGACGAATGGAATAAAAAAGCATATGCTTTGAGGTACGCACCAGATGCTCTTAAACGCTTTGAAAAAGATATTTCTCTCAAAACAAAAGAAATTATTCGAGCGCATAAATCGTTAGTTGAAGTAAGTAACTCTGGAGATCTTACAGAAAAAAATGCCGAAAAAGTAAAGAAAGCGTTTTCCAATTTAGCTAAATATATTTGGGAGTTTCGTAAAGAAGATAAAGAAAAAAAATTTTTAGAAACTATAGTGAATAACAAAGGTGAGTTGTGCCAAAATTTTTTCAATCCTAAGCAAAACCTTAAGGCTGATTATTGTGAGCGTTTAATTACAGAAGCATTAGGAGGTGTGAAAAATACTACTTTTTCTACAAAATCTTTCTTTAATTCCTCTCAAAATTTTAAAAAATAATCCCTTCAAG
>NZ_ARPM03000123.1 GCF_000388175.3 Holospora undulata HU1
TCCGCTTTGTCTTTCTTGCATGTAAAACCTGTATACTCTTTTCCATGGAAGAATGTTTTTGCGGCCAAAGCGTCACTGATAGTCCGTCTTTATAAGATAAAACACCCCGTTAGCAAGCGCTTTCTTGCGTTTTTTACCATAATCCCCTGTATCAAAATGAGATTTTATTAAATCTCCATTGTGTGTCACTCAAATCCTCTCGGGTAGGGCATGTCATTTACCTTCTAACCAAGCTTTTTATCAGATTGTGAAGACAGGTTCTGAGAAATAAAAGAGCAACACGCTTTGGTGCCTGTAACACATTCACATTGTTTTGAAGCGCGATACCTTCTTTAGACCAGTCAAGCTGTTTCTTGACTCTTTCCTGTTGCTTGATAAAGCAAATAACTTTCTAAAAAATTCTGAATTTGGCCATCTAACACTGCTTTTGTGTTGGAAGTTTCTTGACCCGTCCTTAAATCCTTTACCATCTGGTAAGGCTGCAATACGTAAGAACGAATTTGCTGTCCCCAACTTATTCCTTTTTTTTCCGGTTGTATAGCCGCAGCGTATTCTTCTTTTTCTTTTTTTTCCAAAGCAAACAATTTTGACGCAAGCATCTTTAATGCGGTAGCTTTGTTTCTATGCTGGGATCTATCGTTTTGGCACTGTACCACAATTCCCGTAGGCAAATGTGTAATGCGCACGGCGCTATCAGTCTTATTTACGTGCTGTCCTCCTGCTCCTGAGGCACGATATGTGTCAATGCGAAGATCTTTTTCCTCAATGGGAACAGCTTCTGACTCTTCTAAGACTGGGGAAACAACAACCGAAGCAAAGCTTGTGTGGCGCCTTGCTGCTGCATCAAAGGGAGACAATCTTACTAAACGATGCACTCCGCTTTCTCCTTTAAGCCAACCATAGGGAAACGCTCCTTGGGAAATGGACAAAGTTACCGACTTGATTCCAGCTTCTTCTCCTGAGGTCTCATCAACAACCTCCAGCTTGTACCCGTTTGCTTCACACCAGCGCGTATACATTCGCATTAGCATTGCTGCCCAATCTTGAGCTTCTGTTCCTCCGGCTCCTGATTGTAATGCCAAAAAGCAAGGACGCTCATCCATCTTATCAGTAAAAAATTGTTCAATGCGCAAACATTGAATTTCTTTTTCCAAAGACAGTGCATGAAGATACTGATCAGGCAAAAATTCTGTATCTTGAGTGTCGTGCATGTAACAAACCCAGGTTCTTAGATCATCGATTTCTTGTTCGATGCGGTGCATAAGGTTTTTTTTACGTATCAAAGTTTCTTGCAGTTTTAGCAAGGGAACTGAAATTTTTGGATCGCTCCAAACCTCAGGAAGCTTCAATTTTTCTTCAAGATCTTGAAGCTCTTGCTGCGAGTATGTTTTGTCAAAGAAACCTCCAAACAATCTTTTTTTCTTTTTCTATATGACACAATAATTCAGAAATTTGATCTAATGTTGGCATCTGTTTCTCGGTATTCTAATATTGAGGAATTGTATAAAAAAAAAGACAAATTCACAAGCGCTCTTGCGAGCGTTTTTTAAAAAGTATACCATAACGAAGCAAAGAAAAATAATGTAAAATCTTTAATATGAGTATTTTGTGTCAGGCGTTGTATTTAGATTATCAATCAACAACTCCTTGCGATCCTGAGGTGTTAGAAGCGATGATGCCTTATCTGACTCACGATTTTGGAAATCCTCACTCTAGAACGCACTGTTATGGGTGGGTTGCAGAAGAAGGGGTTGAAAAAGCACGAGCTCAAGTTGCAACAGCAATAGGGGCGGATTCGAAAGAAATAGTTTTTACATCTGGAGCTACTGAATCAAATAATTTGGCCATAAAAGGCATTGCCATGTATTTGCGTAGTCAAAATTCTTCTCGTAATACATTTATCACCCTTGCAACGGAACATAAATGTGTTTTAGAAAGTTTTCGATGGCTTCAACGGCAAGGATTTAAAGTAATTTTTCTTTCAGTAAAGCCAGATGGCCTTGTGGATCTTGAGCAATTAGAACATTATCTTGGGCCTGAAACTGCTTTGGTTTCTATTATGGGGGTTAATAATGAAATCGGGGTTATTCAGCCCTTAAAAGAAATTGGTGAACTTTGTAAGAAATATGGAAGTTTTTTTCACAGTGATGGTGCTCAAGCTTTTGGTCGTATTTCTCTTTCAGTGAAAGATTTAGGGATTCATTTGTTAAGTATTTCTGCTCACAAGATCTATGGTCCAAAGGGAATAGGCGCGCTGTATGTAGAGCGCCGTCCTCTTCGCGTGCGACTTTCTCCATTATTTAGTGGGGGAGGGCAAGAAAGGGGAGTGCGTTCTGGAACGTTACCAACTTTTTTATGTGTAGGTTTGGGAAAAGCGGCCGAAAAAGCAGAACAAATGCGTTTGACAGAACAAAAACGGTTGACAGAGCTTCGAGATGAATTTCTAGCGCGTATTCACTATGGGCTTTCAAAAGTTTATCTAAATGGGACCTTAGAAAAACGTGTCCCCGATAATCTGAATTTAAGTTTTGCTGGTGTTGAAGGAGAAGGATTGTTAATGGGAATTAAGCAGTTGGCGCTTTCTTCTGGATCTGCGTGTACTTCTGAGTCATTAGAGCCGTCTTATGTCTTAAAAGCTCTTGGAATATCACAAGATTTGGCTCACACTTCTTTGCGAATAACTTTTGGTCGATATACCGCATTAGATCAAGCATTAAACGCAGCAGATCAGATTATCGTTGCTGTGAAAAAGTTAAGAGAATTAAGCCCGTTGTGGGATATGATTACAGAAGGAATTGATCTAAATACAGTAAAATGGGTAACACACTGATAGAAAGATAAATTAAGGAAAGGAGTATTATGGCGTACAATAAAAAAATACTAGACCATTATGAAAATCCACAAAATGTTGGAGTTTTAGAAGACGGTCCAAACGTAGGAACCGGAATGGTGGGAGCTCCAGCTTGTGGAGATGTTATGAAGCTACAGATTCAAGTAGATGAAAACGGAAAGATAGTTAAAGCGCGATTTAAGGCTTTTGGGTGTGGTTCTGCTATTGCTTCTGCGTCTTATGCTGCCAGTATGTTAGAGGGAATGCAAGTATCAGAAGCCAAAAAAATTTCTAATACTGTCATCGCCAATGAATTGGGATTGCCTCCGGTAAAGCTTCATTGTTCTATGTTGGCACAAGATGCAATTGAAGCTGCGCTTGAGGATCTAAAAAATAAAAAAAATAATAAATAACAGTTTAGAAGAGGAGTAAAGAATGAAAAGCGTTGGAATAATCGGGGTAGGACAGATCGGAGGAACTCTTGCCCATATGGTGCTGCAACACAGGATTCCAGTTCGTTTAGGCCTTTATGATGTGAATGAAGATGCGCTTCAAGGAAAAGTTTGGGACCTAGAGGAAGCCAGTATCATTGGAAAATTTGAAGGAAATCTAGAGATTGTTTCTTCTCTTGAAAAGTTTGAATCTTTTGATGTTTTAGTTATCACTGCAGGGCGGTTTAGAACTCCCGGGATGAGCCGAGCTGATCTTTTAAAGGAAAATTCTGAAATTTTACAAAGCATTGCAAAAAAAATAGAAAATTTTAAAGGCGTTGTAGTGATAGTAACAAATCCGGTAGACCTTATGGCGAGATTTTTTTCTGATCTTCACCCCTTACCTTCTTCACGAATTCTGGGGATGGCAGGAGTGTTAGATGAAGGACGTATGGCGTACCATATCAAGGCGTTTTCTGGGTTAAAAGGGCAAAGCGTACGCCCTTGCGTTATAGGTCCGCATTCAGATCGCATGGTCCCTTTACAAGCTATAAAGGTCGGGCCAGGGAATTTGCAAGATATCGTGAAATTTTCCCAAGAGCAGAAAAACAGTATCGATCAGAATACTCGTTTTGGAGGAGGAAGAATTATCGAAAAATTAAAATCAGGGTCAGCCTTTTATGGCCCAGCTTCGGCGTGTTTTCGTATGATTCAAAACCTTTTGGAGTTACAACAAGAAGTTTTGACTTGCTCTATTCAGATGGGAACAAACGAAATGATTCATGGCATAGAGAGTAAAATCTTTTTTGGATGGCCAGTTATTCTGGGGAAAGAAGGAGTAAAAAAAAAGGTGAATCCAGAAATCAATACACAAGAGCTTGGTGAGTTAAACAGCGCACTGTTAGCACTTCAAAAAGAATATGAAGAATTTTTTCTGGAGAGGGGGGGGAAGTAAAATAATTTTCTTTAAATAATGCTTGAAAATTTAAAAATATTTTTAAAACAAATAGTTCTTAGAATTGAAAAAAAGTAGTTAGAATATTAAAGTTTATTAAATAATCTTTTTTGCTCTAGATTTTTGGAAGAGATTCGTGCATCATAGGTACTAAAGTTAAGATTGTTTTTTTATGAAAAATCGACACAATTATGGTTTTTTTTTATTAAAAAATATGCAAAAACATTCTAATAAAGAAAACGCGAAGCCTGGTATTCAAAACTTTATAAAACGTTTGGGAATATTAACAGGTTTTTGCTTGTTTATGATGGGTGAGGCTATTTTTTTAGAAGGATGTAGTGCAAAAAAAACCGTTAATAAGCATAGGCGCCCTTTATCTGCTGTCGTCAAGCCCGTAAAACGCATGAACGTTGATAAGGTTATTTCCGTAAGCGGAAGCGTTAAGGCTAAATATTCTGCTCCGTTGATTTTTCAATCTTCAGGAATTGTAAAAAATATTTTTGTAAACGCGGGAAGTAAAGTTTCAAAGGATACTTTGTTGATTCAGCTAAGGGATGATCATACAAAAGTTCAAATTCGTTGGGCAAGTGTGCAATTGGCAGGAAAAAAAGCTGACTACAAACGTAGCAAAGAAATGTATGAAAAGAAAATCTGGTCTTATACTCAAGTAGAAAAGGCCCATACAGAAATGGAGTCTGCAAGTCTAGAGTTAGAAAAAGCAAAAGTTAATGACAGCAATATGAAAATTACAGCTCCCTTTACAGGGCATGTTGGTTTTTTTCAGACAAACGGAAAGCAGCTTAGCCCTGGTTCGGCTGTTCAGCAGGGGCAAGAAGTTGGAAGAATTGTTTCTGATGAAACTATTGTGGAATTTGAGTTGTCTGAAATTGATGCAGAACAAGTTAAGGTTGGACAAAAAGTTTTGATTCAAATGGAAGGAGAAGAAATTTTGCCCTTAGCGTCTGTTGTCAACGCTAAAGAACCTTATTCTGATCCTGTATCCCATATGGTAAAGTTTAATGCCAATCTTTCAGAAAAGAAGACTTCTTATCAAGACGGAACTTTTGTTAAGGTGCGTGTAACACTTAAAGATGCGGCTCCTGCATTTTTGGTTCCTGCAGAGGCAGTTATTCCTGATAGTGGTCAGTATGTTGTCTATGTCGTTAAAGATTCTGGAGGAGTATTTAACGATGAAAAAGTTTTCATTGCCAAGGCTATTTCTGTTACACCAGGACCGCAGTTGAATGGGTTGACCAGTATCGGCGAAAAAATACAAGGTATAGAAGAAGGAGATATGGTCATTACAGAGCCTGCAGAAATGGTAAAAGACGGGCTTCCAGTTATACTTGCAAAAGAATAAGGAGTTTTTTATGCAAACCTCACCTTCTCAGTCTTCAGAATCTTCAAGATCCTTTACGGATTTTTTTATTGATCGCCCTGTATTTTCTTGGGTAGTCAACATCATTATGATGCTTCTTGGAATCATCGCATTTTTTCAACTTTCAACACGTCAGTACCCTATTGTAGAACGCCCATCTTTGACTGTACGCGCAACTTTTAATGGTTCTGCGCGCGTTATTGAAGAACAAATTACGAAGTTACTAGAAGAATCTTTTGTTTCATTACAATCTTTGAATAGCATGCGTTCTGAGGTTCAAAAAAATGAAAGTAATACTTGGTTGGTTTTTGAAGAAAATCGTTCTATGGATGCTGCATCTGCTGATGTAAGAGAAATTTTATCTCGTGTTCAAGATAAACTTCCAGAAAATGCAAAAGTATACGTTACAAAGGGTAATTCTAATGCGTTGCCAGTTATGGAGCTTGTAGTTCAAGGAGAAAAGCACGTTCCTTTAACAGAGCTTTATGCTGTGGCTTCTAGAACTTTAAAAGGTTCTATAGAAAGCATTCCTGGTGTTGCAGTAGGGGAAGTCATTGGCGGAAGTGAACTTCAAATGGAAATTATATTGGATCGAGAAAAATTATATTCTTACCATGTTGGAGCTTCTGAATTAAGTCGCCTTATAAAAGAATCCAGCGTAGAGCGAGCATTGGGATACTTAAAGGAAGAAAATCGACAGTTTTCTCTTACAGCGCAAAGCCTGTTGTCGCGCCCAGATGAGTTTTCAGAACTCCTCATTCCTGTGGGAAAAAGCAACCATTACGGGGCAACACGAAAAGTGCGTTTGGGAGATTTGGCAAAAGTTCAATTAGGGCAAGACGAAGAAGAATACAAAGTGTTTTATAACGGAAACCCCGTGGTAGCGCTTCAAGTGATTCCTCAACCTAACAGCAATCCAATTAGCATTTCAAAATTTGTCCACGAAAGGTTAGAGAATATTCAAAAAACTCTTCCAAAAGACATTAAGGTTTATGTGGCGCTTGACAAATCTATTTTTATTAAGCGGTCTATTAACCAAGTATATCGAGCTATTTTTGAATCTATTATTTTGGTTTTGCTGGTAATTTTTGTTTTCTTACGCTCTTTTTCTTCTTCTTTTATACCATTGATTACTATTCCTATTTCTTTGATTAGTACATTTTTCATTATGAGCACCTTGGGGTTCACTATTAACGTACTTTCTCTTCTTGCTATGGTGCTGGCTATTGGGCTTGTGGTGGATGATGCTATTGTAGTGCTGGAAAACGTGTATCGATATTTAGAGCAAGGAAAAAGTCGTTTGGAAGCTGCGCGCTTGGGATGCAGAGAAATTCGTTTCTCGGTTATTGCTATGACGCTTACCTTGGCAGCAGTGTACGCACCGATTTCTTTAATTCCAGGAACCATTGGAAAAATGTTTAAAGAGTTTTCGTTAACTCTGGCGGGAGCGGTGTTAATTTCTGGGGTTGTGGCGTTAACGCTTTCGCCTTCTATGTGTTCCATGATGGTTAACGCACATACCTCATTTAGCTGGAGTCCTTTAGAAAGAGTTTCCAAAGGTATCGATATTTTTCTTGAAAAAATGGAGAATTTTTACGTAAAATGGGTTGCCAGCGCGCTTAATCACATGAAAATTGTGTGGATAGGGGGGGTTGCTTTGTCGTTGTTTTCAGGGTGGGTTTACACAACCCTAAAGAAAGAGCTTATTCCTGCTTCTGATGAAGGGATTTTGCGGGTTCGTATGTTTCCTCCAAGCACTAGAAATTTAAAATTTCTCGAAAAGCTTGCTCTTCCCGTAGACAAAGTATTGCAAGAGGTTCCAGAAGTTAAGAATCGGTTACTTATTATGCATATGGGGGATAGTGTTGGGCGCGTTACGCTTAAACCTTGGGAGCTTCGTTCTCGATCTTGTCAGGATATTGTAAAGGAATTAGATCCTCTTTTTCAAAAACGTATAGCTGGTGCTGAAGTCTATACGGGATGCGTAAATTCTTCCCCGATAGGGAACCGAACGGATAGTGCTGGTGAATTAGAAATGGTGCTTTTGGCTGATAAGTCTTCGGAAGCTCTTCGTACCGAGGGACGTAAATTACGACGGCTATTAAAGGAAATTCCAGGAATAGACTGGGTAGATAATACTGAACTTATGGAGGAAGTGGGGTATAACGTAAAAGTTCATCGAGAAAGAATTTCTCAGTTGGGATTGACTCCAGAAGAAATTTTCGAAACGTTAAGAATCTTTCTTCGCGGAACAAAGGTCTCATATTTTGAAAAAGATAAGCGTATGTACAACGTTATTTTAGAGCTCCCTGATTCTGAAAGGGATTTAGAAAAAATTCCTCACTTTTTCATTAAGGGAAGAGATGCGAAAAATGAAATAGCTATGGTACCGTTAAGAGAACTTGTGTCATTTGAACAAAAGTCTTTGGATTCCATTATTTATCGTACAGATCGAAAGGGATCTTATACGTTGAAAGCGTATTTGAAAAAAGGTGCTTCTGCGTTGTCGGTTTATGAAGATTTTGAAAAACGGGTTCAATTGCCTTCAGATTTTGAACTAAGAACAGAAGGAGAGTTGAAAAACTTGCAAAAAGAATCGGGTCATATTTATATGGTTTTTGTTTTGGCAATTGTTTTTATTTTTTTGGTTATGTCAGCTCAATTTGAAAGTTTTTTGTCACCGCTTATCATTATGATTACTGTTCCTCTTGCTCTTGCAGGGGGGGTGTTAACGCTTTCGTTAGTTCTTGGAATCATTAGTATTTACGGACAAATCGGTCTTATTACTTTGATTGGCCTTATTACAAAGCACGGGATTCTTTTAGTGGATTTTTCCGATCAGGCACAACGATCGGGGCTTCCTTTAAAAGAGGCTATTTTGCAAGGATGTCGATTAAGATTAAGACCTATTTTAATGACAACGCTGGCTATGGTGTTGGGAGCTATTCCACTGGCGTTTTCTCAGGGCCCTGGGTATGAGGCGCGTCAACAAATTGGATGGGTTATTACTGGGGGAATGACCATAGGAACGTTATTTACTTTGTTTGTTATTCCTTGTGTTTTGTTCTTTTTTATGACAATGAAAGAGAAATTTTACAAAAACAAATAGTAGTTGAACGATTTAAATTCAATTTTATTAAGACTTTAGCGAAAAAACAAAAAGTTATAAATTTTTTGTAAAAGTGCTAGATGGAAAGGTAGACAATAATTTCTTTGGGGGGGAATTGAATACATCCCCAAAGCTACTTTTAAAGACAAATCTTCTTCTGGACAGTAAAAGAAAATGTATGCTAGAATTCCATCAAAATGTATTTTTTTATGAGTCTTCATTCGTTAGAGCAGTATTTGGGCGTTATCAATCAGGTCCTTACTTTAGAAGATCTTTATGCGTTAAAGCAAAAGTATTTTGGAAAGCAATCAGAGCTAACTCAAGCCATTAGGCAGCTTTCTGAACTTTGCGCCGAAGAGCGAAAAGAGAAAGGAGAAAAAATTCATCATTTAAAAAAGATGATTTTAGAGGCCTTGGGAAAAAAAGAAGAAGAACTGAAAGAGTATGCTTTAAATCAGAAATTGCTTCAAGAGCGCGTAGATGTTACGTTACCGTGTGCTCCTGTTCGAAAAGGGTTTCTGCATCCTATTTCAGAGGTGCTTTGGGATGCTGTTGAAATTTTTCAGCAGATGGGATTTTCTTGGGTAGATGGTCCTGAAGTTGAAACAAATTTTTATAATTTCGATGCATTAAATGTAACCGAAGGTCATCCAGCACGCGCCGAACAAGATACTTTTTATCTTCCTTATGGAGTGCTTCGCACTCAAACAAGTCCTGTACAAATTCGTTCTATGGAAAAAATGTCTCCTGCCTTAAAAATCATTTCTCCAGGGCGTGTTTATCGTTCTGACCACGATCAAACCCATACTCCTATGTTTCATCAGATCGAAGGTCTTGTGGTATCAAAAGAGGCGAACATGGCAGAGCTAAAGGGGGTTTTACAAGTTTTTTTAGAAAGATTTTTTTCAAAATCTGTTTCTTTACGGTTTCGTCCTAGCTTTTTTCCCTTTACAGAGCCTTCTTGTGAAGTAGATATTGGGTATCGGAAAGAAGATGAAAATATTATTTTAGAAGGGGACAGCCATTGGTTAGAAATTTTGGGATGCGGTATGGTTCATCAGCAAATATTAACACGCTGCAATATTTGTCCACAAACATACCAAGGATACGCCTTTGGTATGGGAGTTGAACGCTTGACTATGCTGCGCTATGGTATTCAAGATATAAGAGAACTTTATAAGAATCATCAAACTTGGCTTTCTAACTTGAGTTTGGGCTATTCTTTAAAATCACTATCAATATCATAAAATAAAAAGCGAAAAATCAGTCAACGGGCAGTAAAAATTTTAATTAGGGTTTTATTTTTAAGATTTTTAAAATTAATACTGCCGGTGACCTTTTTAATTTTTAAATACTTGGATTTTGAAATCAGAAAAATAACAAGTTGCGGTGGGCTAGGTCAAATCTTCTTTTTATTAGCTTTTTAGTTGGGGGGATGTTTTAAAGTTAAGTTTAAGAACCTGTATTCATGAATAAAAAAGTGTGATATAAAAGGCTTGAAGGTGTAGAAGAAGAATTATCTAAGCGATTTAAAAGAGAGAGGGGGGGAAGAGAAAAAGCATCATTTTGATAGCGATAATAAAAGCAAATACAAAAGAAAGAGAGTGTTAATGCAGTAGGTTATATAATCAAGAGCGGTTGTCAATGGACGGTACATTCGTTTTATAGATGATATAGAATTAAGGGTGTATGGGAAAAAGTGATGCATGAACTTTGTTAAGACAAGCCGAATTAAGTATGAAAGAAGTAAAAATCCCAGCTATAGTATCATTCACAAAGTGTTAAAACAAGAGTTAACCCCACAGGAGCCTCAGAAAAAATAGGTATAGAT
>NZ_ARPM03000122.1 GCF_000388175.3 Holospora undulata HU1
GCCGTGCCCCCTGGAGCATTATGAAAAATATCTTTACTAAATTCCGTCATTTGATCGAGAATTTTTTTCTAAACTTAAAGCAATACCGCACCATTGCCACACGCTATGATAAAAGGTTTGTAAACTTTTTTAGCGCCATTCGCTTGGCTTCAATTGTCCTTTGGCTTACGTTGAGTACACAGCCTATTACATTTTGTTTGATTTTTTAAGTCTAAGTTTGTAAGACTAAAGTAACAGAAATAAAAATAAATGCGATGCTAACAGACTTAAAATTGTATTACATAGACAATAATACAAATTCTTTAAATAAAATTTCTGCTTTCAGTCCTTTTTTATATAAATGCACACAAACACTTTTTTCAGTAAAAAAAGACTATTCCTTGATAAAAAATATTTACGGTCACTCTATTGCTTTACATTCTTCAGCTTTTAAATATGGATCGATTATTAGTGGGCAAGGCATTTGTCCGCCTTCTTCTGAAATTTTGAAACCCGGAGTAAAATTAGAGGTTCATTGCATTCAACCGCTTTATACTTTGTATACTCAAGGGCCTAAAATTGTCTCTCTTGAACGCCCCTGTGTGCCCAATTCGGCATTTTTAATTCATAACACCTGCAGCACCCCTTTAACGGAAAAAAATAATGGGCGATGTATTGAAGTTTTAAAAGATACCGAAGGTTTTGTCAGTTATTGCCCTATTCTTTTTATGACGCTAATGACATTTGATATAAAATTTACACAAGATCAAGGAGAATTCATTCAATGGTCGATAACGCTGGAGGAATTTTAGATTGCTCCTTAGAGTTTTTCGAAAACTGTTATTTAGCTAACTTCACAGTATAAATACTAGAAATAATCTTAAATACAAGTCCAAAACTTTTTCTCTTTTTTCCTATTTCTACATTTATCAGAGATAATTTTAAAGCGTTCAATTCGTCCAATAATATTTTCATTAACCATACTTGCGTATTTAATTAACTATGATTTTAAATCGTTTAATCATACCTATGACATTTTCATTGGCTGCTCTTTCACTGGCGAGCTCTTGATTTTAGGACGCTTTATAGGCGTCTCTGTTGCATCGATAAGGACAAATTCGTATTCTATATCACTTTGAAGTAACGCTTTCTTCCCCCAATTTAATAGACCTCTTGCAAACGCTTTCACTCAGACCATAGCTGCCAGATATATCTAAAACATCATAAAAAGAACATGATAATGGGGCTAGATAGAGTTATAATTATGTAATAAATTATATAATTAAAGTTATGACATATTCATTAGACTTTCGAAAAAAGTATTAAAAACAAAGCACGGTTTATCATTTAAAAAAGTAACCGCTAGATTTTACACATCTAAATCAGCTAAGCTTTCAACCAAAGATAGCATGATTGATTTTCAAGGTTTTATTAACGTGAAGTGCCGCAAAAATACGCAGTGTTCCCTCTAGCATTTCAAGTGATCGTGTGTTTGCAAGGGGGGCGA
>NZ_ARPM03000121.1 GCF_000388175.3 Holospora undulata HU1
GATCAAAAAACGTCTTCAAGGTTTTTAAGGAACACCACCTGTCAAATCCAAGGCTCCCATCAGGTTCATGCGTGTAGGTCGTCGTGGAAATGGGGGTGCCTGACAGGTGATTTTCGTTGCCATAGTGGGGGGCACGCCATCACCAAACAGGATGAGTTCATCCTTCGGCGGTATTGTCATCACCGTTAAATAAAGGCTTCCTGCTTGGCTGGCTGCCTTTTTAAATGAAAAATTATGGGCGTGCAGCCACGACGTCTTGCCTTAAATCGTCTACGCGCTGCTATAGGGTTCAAGAACATGAGCGCAGACATCGCTTACTTTCATATACGTCGTGGCCCAAATGCGCGATAAGTTCCGACATGACAACTGATCGTCATTCAGAAGAGCCTTAGCAATTTGACGATCTCCACCCTGATAACAAAACTGCCTTAATCCTATCTGCTGCGTTCTTAACGCAACACGATCTTCTTCTTTCAGAAATCTTTGCATAAAAAAAATTATTAACACATAAAATTAAACTTTTAAACTATTTCATTCAGCATGAGTATAACGCCCACACCTTCTTATTTTCCAGACAAAAGATCCTTTTTCCTATACCACTGATTATCCCGAAATCCATAACGTCTCATTTAACATTCCTCTCTTTTGCATTTTTATTAAATTCTCAAAAGTACAGAAAAATCAACTTAATTGAGGACGGGCTGCAAATACTTTGTTTATAAAAAAAACTATTTTACAAAAATTATGCGGTAAATACACGCAATATCTCATGACTACACACTCTAGAATCAGTAAGGTATACCTTATTTGATCTTCTTTCATACTTTCCTGATTTAAATCCAGTAAAAAAATCAGCACAAAATAATAAAAAAATAAAATAAAAATATTTTCTTAATAAAATTTTAAAGAACTATAATATTTACTATAATATTTTTCCATTTTACAATTCGTTCACTATAGTATTATTTTCTTCTATTTAATTGTATTCAATTACCAATCATTTATTTATTATGAAAAATTATCAGTGAAAAATGCAGTTGCAATTTATAATTATCCTAGGTTTAAATATTACATGTAAATTATTGTCTAATGCAATGTCTTATTCGTCCTCAGATCCATCTGAAATAGGTAATTCAACATTTTTTTCTCCCATTAAATCTAGCCACAAATCTGAAATATATCGCGTTAATTCTATAGAAGGAAGAAAATCTCCATGAAATTTTTTAAAGTGTTTTTTATCAGGAAAAATCTCTCTATTCTTTAATAGTTCCGGGAAAATCCAGGGATGCGAATGCGAAGAGGTGTTTGCAGTTTTTAATGCGTTACTAATCGCGGCCATGTTTTTGGGCCTTAAAACAAAATTGATAAATTTATGCGCAGCTTCTATATGAGTTGCTCGTTTAGGAATGGCCATCATATCAATAGTCATCATTACACCTTCTTTAGGAACAACATAACAAATATTCACAGAAGGAGAATACTGCTTTCCCTGAAAAGCAGCAAGTGCAATATTATCTGAAAATCCCTGCAAAATACTTGCTTCCTGCGCAAGCAGAGTATCTTCTTGCCGTGCATTTTGAAACCTGGTGATAAAAGGGCGAATTTTTTTAAGAAAATCGTACGCCTGTTTCCATAATTTTTTATCGGTACTGCAAGGATCTTTGCCCAAGTAAAGCAGAACTGCTTGGAATACGTCTTTTGCATTATCTAAAAGATAAATTCTGTAAGAAGAAAGTTTGCGAATCACTTTATAATCAAATATCATTCCCCAAGTGCGCAAATCTTTTACTCCAGAATTAGAAATTTTGTCTAAATTGACTCCAAGCCCTACAGACCCAAATAAGTAAGGAACCCCATAACAGTGCTCTGAGTCAATGCAAGAAACTTTTTCAAGAAATGCAGAATCTATATATTTTAAATTAGGAATTTGTTCTTTTGATAGAGGGCGGAAAAGTTTAGCCTTAGTTGTACGTGCAAAAGAAGGCCATGCAGTAATTATTACCACATCATAGCTATTTTCCATGCACAAATCCGTTTCTAAAATTTCTTCACTTTCATACGTATCATAAATGGCTTCTATTCCTGTTTCTTTCTGAAACTCTTTTAAAAGCTCTGGTGGAAAGTATCCTGCCCATCCATAAATGTACAACACCTTCTTACTAGATTTACATCCTGGAAGAATAAGCGTTCCGAAAAAAAGTAAGAAAATTAGAAATTTATTAAACATTAAAAGACCGAATGCTTTCGCTTTGATTTGCTTCTTGAAATACTATCAAATTTCTTGATTTTTCACAATCAGATAAAATGTATGGTTAGCTTTATCCTATTGATTTAAATAAAAAAATATATTTAGAACAATTTATAAGACATTGAAATTTTTCTGTGATGATTGGGGATAGTCTTTAATATTATACGTTAGATAAGGTATATAACAGATAACAATACTAATAAATCGTTTAGATTTTTAAATTTTCTCGCTTATTAAGCATAGTACAGAATGTTCCAGACACAAAAAAATACATAAAAAATCTGATCTTCTTAAAAAAAGCGTTTTGAATCTTATAGAGAGCATCGCGGAATTGCTTTTATGAAAAAATGTGCTAGAATTTTACTATGCCTTCTTCGTCTAGTGGTTAGGACATCACCCTCTCACGGTGGAAACAGGGGTTCAAGTCCCCTAGAAGGTGCGATTTATCTGGTTTTTAAACTTAAAATTTTTTTTTGTGATAATGTTATTAAATATTAGCTATTCATATACTTTAAAAAAGTTCAAGAAAAAATATATCGTTTTTTTTTGCTCTTATTATTTTTTGTCTTTAATAAATATTTTTTGGATTTAGTAACAAGCAAACAATGCCTCATAACTAAGCTTACTGATGCTTTTTTAAAAAGTTCTATAATTCTCCCTTTTGCCTCCTCAACAGAAAAATTATAAATAAAAATTTTAAAGATTTTTCACAGAATGTTACTTTCAAAATCAGCACTTCTAGATGGTGTCGTCACGAGAAATTCAACCAAAGAAAAAAGCGTCTAATTTGAACAGAAACGAGAAATGAGGAAGTATTTTTTGCTTATCGCGATGCAATTTCTCTTCAGCGGTTTAGGTAAAAAAATGCGTTCTCTACAAGATGTCTAAGTTTGTAAATATCTTTTCGTGTTCGCTTTGTTTTTTTATTTTTTTTGGGAGGAATAACAAGATTTATGTTGTTTTTTCTTTCCTCATCAACAATGTGATTGGTATAATATCCTTTATTTGCAAGAAGTATTTTGAACGCCTATTCCTTCAAAACGCTGGCTAGCTTGTTTGCAATCAGAAACGGTACCTGATGTAATAATAATTCTGACCGGCATGCCCTGGACATCCATGGCCAAATATAGCTTCGTGTTGCCCCCTTTTGTGCAACCCATGCCCTGGGTTGCCTCCCTTAGCCCCTGCTGCATGAAGATGCACTTTTATATGACTAGCATCTGTCATCAACTGACATACTCCCCCTCACTTTTTTGAAGGGTCTTTAAAAGATCCGAAAGACAGGCTATTTTATTAAAAATAAACAACAATGTTTAATGCAAATGAACCTTCGTACTTAGTATGATCGATCAGCGAAAGGTTCAGCA
>NZ_ARPM03000120.1 GCF_000388175.3 Holospora undulata HU1
GTAGAAAGATTATACTGCATTTTACAGATTCTTTACAGATTCTATTACATTCTCTACTTTTTTTGAATTTATGAAAAGAGGCATTATTCATTAACACCTTGACCGTGCTTTAGTTTCTTGATCAGAAATTTTTCTACCCCAGTTTGGAATCATAATATCTCGCAAAATCTAAAACCTGTTGGTGCTATCGGCGTGTTATTAACCAAACCGGCAATACTATTTGTTCTTTGATACTATTTCCCCCTCTTTTTTCCAAGCAACTTTTCACTTTTTCTGCCCCAGTTTCTGTCTTTGCACATAGCCATATCAATGCCGATTTCATCAATATATACAAGACTTGGATACGCTACATATTTGATCGATTATTGATACTAACTTCGCTTTACTTGGCTTGCTTCCACGTGCGAAAAGTCTTTTTTTTAGCTACAAGCCTAATCTTTTTAACCAGTAACTGATTATACCCCAAATTATTGAGCAGCTTTTTTCAAGGTCATATCTTGGTTTTCTTTGACGTACTCTTCAAGCTTATCTAAGTCAATCTTTTTTTCTGAGCCATCCTCAATCAAAAGACGTGTGGAAAATTTTTGAAATCTTGGCCAGTGATGCTGACAATGAGTACGCGATGAACAATTGAGCATGCCCATCAACACAGCATTGATGCTAAAAAAAGACGAGAACCCGGACGCTTTAAGTATCAAGTCCCATGAAATCTATGATATCCAAGACAATCTCGTCAGCAATGTCTGTAAATTTTCTGGGCGCTATCCACTTGGCTTCAATTTTCCTTTGGCTTAATTGATGACACGTCATATATAAACTTAGTTTTGATTTTCAAAACAGCTCTGTGTATAAATCTTTTTTTTAAAAAAATTTATCGATAATTACAAAACAAGAAAACTAAAGAAGCAATGGTTTAAACTCCTTATTGACAAATGAATCCAAACTTAATATAATCCTTTTTGATGTAGCGCCCATAGCTCAACTGGATAGAGCGCCAGACTACGGATCTGGAGGTTATGAGTTCAAGTCTTGTTGGGCGCGCGTCAATTTTTAACTTTTTAGCGATTATAATTAAAAAGTGTTCTTTATCACATCCTGAGAGGGATTTGGTATCTAGTTCTTTTGTTTTTCCCCCTTCTCTTTCATAATTACGGATGCTATCATTAAAAGCGTGTAGGGTGTTTAGATAGGAAAAAACGTTGGAAATTTTTCTGGATAGTGTTTCAGTAAAAGATATCTCTGCAGGAGTACGCATGGGAATCGTTAAGGGGGTTACAACCAATCCTTCTCTTTTAGCCAAAGAAATAAGATCTCTTAAAGAAAAATCTGGGGATAGTTCTGTTGAACGCATTATAAAAAATATTTGCAGCGCTAGTCCTTTGCTTCCTGTAAGCGTAGAAGTCACAGCAGAAAATAGTGACGAGATGGTTCGTCAAGGGCTTTGTTTTTCTGAGTGGTCTCCTCAGGTTGTCGTAAAGATTCCCTTGACCGATCAAGGATTGAAGGCGTGTTTTCAGCTTACAACAAAAGGAATTCCTGTAAACGTCACTTTGTGCTTTTCTTTAATCCAAGCATTTTTGGCAGCAAAAGCTGGAGCAACATATATTTCTATTTTTTTGGGACGGCTTCAAGATAATGGGCAAGACGCATTTCAAATCCTTCAAGAGACGTATCAAATGCTGAAAAAAATAGGATCGTCTTCAAAACTTTTGGCTGCTTCCGTTCGAACTTTAGATCACGTGTATCAATCACTATTGGCAGGAATTCCTGTTGCAACAGTTCCGTTTTCGGTATTGCAAGCAATGCTTCAAAGCCCTCTGACGGATAAAGGGTTAAAGCAATTTCAAGAAGACAGTAAAATTTTTTCGTCTCAGCTTTCTCTAAAGAGTTCTCAAACTGTTTTTCAAAAAGAGTTTTCAGCATGAGTGCAGATAAAACGAAAAAAGTTCCTTTTCATCGGTTAATTAAAAAAAATATTATTTTACGTTGTTATTCTTGTAATGGAGTACGGTTTTGTAAGAGCTTTCTAAAAGATAAAATCTTAGAGAAAGAGCACCTAGAAACCCAAGTTTTAAAAATGTTTCGTTAATTACGGAAAAATATGAAAATTTCTTTCTTTTCTTTAGGAGTGTATCTGTATGAATTCTGTTTATAGGACAAAGTATTGCGGTGCTTTAAGATCTTTGCACGAAGGGGAAAGCGTTAAACTTTCAGGATGGATTCATCGAAAGCGCGATCATGGACAACTTTTATTTATCGATCTACGAGATCATTACGGAACGGCACAATGCGTTGTCGATCCCGCAAGTCCGGCATTCGTTATTTTAGAGCATGCCTCACTAGAGTCCGTAGTTTTTGTGGAAGGAATTATTGTACTAAGAGAGCCGCATCTTATTAACACAAAAATAGAAACTGGAGAAGTAGAAGTCAAAGTTCAAACGGCAAAGGTTCTGTCTTATGCTGCTGCATTACCATTGAACGTCAATTCAGATGAATCTTTTCCTGAAGAAACACGATTAAAATATCGTTTTTTGGATTTGCGTCGCCCAAAGCTTCATCAGCATATTGTCACGCGCAGTAAGGTTATTCAGTTTTTAAGAGAAAAAATGCAAAATCAAGGATTTTTAGAAATTCAAACTCCTATTTTGACCGGAACAAGCCCAGAAGGTGCAAGAGATTATGTTGTTCCCAGCCGTTTGTACCCTGGGCAATTTTATGCCCTTCCTCAAGCTCCTCAACAATTTAAACAGCTTTTGATGGCGTCGGGATTTGATAAGTATTTTCAAATTTCTCCGTGTTTTCGTGATGAAGATCCAAGGGCAGATCGATCCCCAGGAGAGTTTTATCAATTAGATATGGAAATGGCTTTTGTCACACAAGAAGAAGTTTTTTCTGTACTTGAACCTGTTTTACGAGAAACTTTTCAAAAATTTGCTCCCCAAGGCTGGCATGTTCCTTTGGAGGATTTTCCCCGTATCCCTTACGAAAAAGCCTTAGAGGAATATGGAAGTGATAAACCCGATCTAAGAAATCCTTTAAAAATCTCAACTGTATCTGATTTATTCCGTCAGAGCAGTTTTGGTCCTTTTCAAGAAACCTTACGTAAAAAGGGAGTGATACGCGCATTAAACGTTCCAGGATTAGCTGAGCAACCTCGTCAATTCTTAAAAAATTTAGAAGCCTGGGCTATGGAGCAAGGCGCACCAGGATTAGGATATATTCTAAAAAAGAAAGAAAAGTGGCAAGGACCTCTTGTTAAGTTTTTTTCTGAGGAAGAGCAGTGGGAGTTGTCTAAGAAATTTGGACAAGAAGAAGGTACAGGGATATGCTTTATGGCCGGCCCTGAAAAGGAGGTTGCCCAACTTCTAGGAAAATTAAGAGTACATTTGTGGAAAATTTTAACCTCTGAAGAAGAAAAAACTTATCGATTTTGTTGGATTGTAGATTTTCCGATGTATGCTGAAGATTCGTTAACGCAACAGATTGTTTTTTCTCACAATCCTTTTTCTATGCCTCAAGGGGGAATGGAAGCTTTAGAACAACTCCCCCCCTTGGATATCAAAGCCTTTCAGTATGATATTGTTTGTAACGGAATAGAATTGTGCAGTGGAGCTATCCGAAATCATGATCCAGAAATCATGAAAAAAGCCTTTCGTATTGCAGGATACGAAGAACAAGAAGTATTTCGTCAATTTGGCGCACTATTGAATGCGTTTCGTTATGGAGTTCCCCCTCACGGGGGGGGGGCTCCCGGCATTGAGCGCATAGTAATGTTGCTGTGTGAGGTGCCAAATATTCGTGAAGTCATCGCCTTTCCTTGGACTCAGCAAGGAAAAGATCTGTTGATGCAAGCACCAGGGCCATTACCTGCAGCCAGATGGAAAGAACTTCACTTGCGTCCTAATCAATAAAATTTTGGACTAAAAAAGGGAATAAGTAAAATAAAAATAAAAAAATTTAAGGCGTCGTTTTTATGAATTTTCCCCCCTTTTACTGGAGCTGAAAGAATGTATTGACGCTCCTTACCGTATCTTTTCTAAGCTGATAGAATGTTATATTGCGCTCAGATCAAGAGAAAATTGTAGAAAAAACAACATAAAATGGTTATAAACTAGAGTCACAAGAGAGAGCTCCTCCAGTCCTTTGATTTTTTCTTCGATAAGCTTTTGCTTAGGAATATTTATGTCCACTATAGTAATTTAGGTTGAATTAGGTGTAATTTTTTTTGTTAAAATAAAAGGAAAATGACAAAGAGCTATAGCAACGATTTAAGACAAAGGGTAATAAAATATTTAGACGATGGGGGGCATATTGAACCATCGCAACTATAAATAAGTGTATCAGCGATAGGAAGGTGGCATAGAAAAAACAGACAAGAAGGTAGTTATTTTCCTAAGAGGCGTGGTAGCTCAGAAAAAAAATTGACTTAGAAAAGCTTGAAAAATATGTCAAAGAAACCCAAGATATGACCTTGAAAAAAGCTGCTCAAGAGTTTTTGGTAAGTATTTTTACAATCGGTTACTGGTTAAAAAGATTAGGCTATAGCTAAAAAAAGACTTTTCGCACTTAGAAGCAAGCCAAGTAAAGTAAAGAAAAAAAAGTGAAGTCGGTATCAAGAATCGATCAAAGATATAGCGTTATCCAAGTCTTGTATATATTGATGAAAGCGGCATTGATATGGCTATGTGCAAAAACAGAAGGCTGGGGCAGAAAAAGTGAAAAGTTGGTTGGCAAAAAGAGTGGGAAATCGTATCAAAGAATAAATCAAATAGTATTGCCGGTTTGGTTAACAACACACCGATAACACCAATGGGGTTTAACGGACTTGGGTAGAAAAATTTCTGATCAAGGAACTAAAGCCTGGTCAAGGTGTTATTATGGATAACGCCTCTTTTCATAAATCCAATAGAAGTCAAGAATTAATAGAATCTGTAAAATGCAGTATAATTTTTCTACCTCCTTACTCTTTTTATGTGAATCCAATAGAAAAATTCTGGGCTAATATGAAGAGGTGACAATATACTAAATTTCAACGCTCTATTCGATGCTATTTCGTGGTTCTTTAAAATATCCAATTCAACCTAAATTGCTATAGATCGATGAATTTTTCCTCAGGAAACTTCTCCTGCAAAATCTGCATCATATATTCTTATGACCTAAGGTTCGATTTTTGGCATACCACGCAGTAAAGCCTTTTCTGGCATCCACCGAGGTTTAATGTTGAAAAAAGAATCATCAAAAAGTGCGTATGTGTTCATATGTTTTCTCAAGAAGTTGAGTATAGTTTACATT
>NZ_ARPM03000119.1 GCF_000388175.3 Holospora undulata HU1
GCGATTAACCAAGGAGTATGAAATAGGCGTTCAATCGGAAAAACACAGCGTTATGATCCCCCATTCAATGCTACTGATTCGTCGGTTGGCTTAACTGTGAAGACAGGTTCTACAAAATTCTCCTTTAAAAAATAACTTTATAACTTTTGTTTTTTGACACTACATCTTCGTGTAAGGCAGTGGCGCTAAAAAATCCAAAAACACTAAAGCTCTTTTTTTTTAAAAAAACACACAAAATCTGTCATGAAAATATAATAAAGAAATTTCTTCACTTCCCTTTATTTAAGAAAAATTTTTTCCCTGCCACACAAACAAATACTTTTCTTCTTTGTATTCTTGTCCGAAAAAATATAACATATACTATTCTAACTTAATTCTAAAAAACTTAATGTTTTTGACTAAACTGCGATGCATTATTTCTCATGCTTTCGAAACATTCTGCACGCCTGAACAAATTCGGAAAATAAGTTTTGATTTTGATGAAAATATTCTGGATGCCACTGAACTCCTAAACAAAACGGATGCTGAGTGTGTTCGATCCCCTCTATCACTCCGTCCGGCGACAGTGCGTTTATTCGCACCTCATGCCCCAAACGGTCTACACTTTGACAATGTGAAGAATTAACATCCAAATCTGAACATTTCAAGTATTGAGATAAATAAGTATCTGGAAGGATTTGAACCGAATGCACATTGTTTTTTGAAACGTTATGATTAGACACATTAGGAATTCTAGACAGATCTTGTATTAACGATCCCCCCAAAACTACGTTAATTAATTGCATTCCTCCGCAAATACCTAAGATAGGCATCTTTCGTTGAAGCGCTTCTTGACAATAAGCCCATTCAACTTGAGTTCTTTTGGAGTTTATAGGAAGATTACACTGCATACGCTGGTTGAAAAATTCCGGATCAATGGTAAATTTTCCACCAGCAATCATCACCCCGTGAGCAAACTGCATGTAAAACCCCACGTTTTTTATACTATAAGGAACAATCACAGGGGCACCCCCCTGCTTTTCTAATGCTGTGAGATAATTTTTCCTTAAAAAATATTTCGAATTATCATCATCTTCTTGAGCGTCTGGAATAACGACAATTAAGGGAACACAAATCACGAAGACGATCCATCAGATTCTGATATGTTTTCAAGAAACTTGGAAAAATCACTTCCGCACTGCTTATACCGAGTCTTCATGTCTCGTTTCTTTGCAGCCCTCATGTCTGTCCCTTCCACCACAAAATTCTCAATTTTCCCCCCTTTGGACAACCATTTGACAGAAATTTTAGCACCATTTGAAGCAAACACGTCTGTTACTACAGTGCAACTAATCCCTTCTCTTCCAGGGTAACATCTACTTTTATTAACATCTACTTTAAAATGATCCTCTAAATTCCCCTTAGGTGTGTAATATTTTTTAAGAATGTTATGATATGCCCTACAGACAGAACGAGTAAATTGTTTTTCGTACAAATTTTGCTGTTCTTGGGTAAGAGTTTTGTATTTCACAGGACAGCATCGCTGAGCCATTTTATTCATATCAAAAGTCTGTTGAATAAGATCTTGAACATCAGAAAAAGAAGCCTGCTTTGAAAGGAGCTGAACCAATTGGGTTCCAAATTCTCGAACACAGCTCACCGCTTCTTCTCGAGCTTTTTCCGTATCTAAAGAACACTGCTGATCATTATCAGCGTTCACCCAAGGAACGTGAACGAAACACGAACAAAAAACAAAAAAAATGTTAAATCGATACATAGAATAAAACACTACAAAATTTGAATACATTCTACACTAAATAAATCATCAACACAATATTTAAAAAAAAATTAACATATACGAAAAAAAATAGTAAAAAAATTTTCCCTTTTTTAAATAGTAAAAAAAATCTGAATACTCGAAATAAAAGTAGTTTTTTATTATTTATATTTTTTTATAAAAATAAAGTATAAAATTTTAACCTTTTTTTATTGTGCCTTCTATTGACAAAATGCTAAATAGAACGTTATGTTCATATTCACAATTAATCTGTCAATATAAGGTATGCGATTTTTATCTTTTAGAGAATTATCCCGAGAAGAGAGCACGTTGCTGAATAGATTGCGACAGGACAATATTTTAACTTCAGATCAAGAAAAAATTGTTTTGCTAGAACATCAACATTCTGGAGCAGACATTAAAAAGTTAATTTTGGATTGGGGAATTCTAAGCGAAGCAAAACTATTAGAATGGATTGCTTTGATTCATCGTTTACCTTATTTTAGTCTCAAGGATCCAAATATTCAGTTCGCATGGGACGCAGTCCCCTTAGAGTTACTGCACCAAGCATCAATTGTTCCAATTCGTGTAAAAGAAACGCTGTACGTGTTGATGCCCAAGGCTCAAGATCTTTCCTTACAAGATTTGGTTCGATGTTGCGTTAAAGTACCGTTTCAATGGGCCTTGGGGACAGTTTCTGAGATTCAAAATGCACTAAAACAATTTCAGAAAAAAGTTGATTTACATGATCTTTTTTCAGACCAACACCACTTTGACGATCAGGTCATAAGTCAATTTTTATACCACACTTTGCACAATGCTGTACACGAAGGGGTGTCGGATATTCATTTTGAACCAGAAAAATTTTCTGTTCGTGTGCGATACCGTTATGACGGTTTGCTTCACACTATTTGCTGTTTTCACTTGAGTTTTTGGAGCGCGACCTGTGTACAAATAAAAGTTTTATCTGGAATGGATATCGCAGAAGCACGCAATCCCCAAGACGGACGCTTTTCTTTTTCTTTAAGCAGCGGTTCTATCGACGTCAGAAGCGCAACGCACCCCACATATTACGGAGAGAATGTCGTACTGCGAATCCTAAATCGCAATCAAGAACTACGTTCTTTAAAAGAATTAGGTTACAACACCCCCACTTTGAAAAACATTACTCAATTACTTCACAAACCAGAAGGATTACTTGTGATTACCGGTCCAACGGGGTGCGGAAAAACTAGCACACTTTATGCCATGGTCCAAGAAATGGATGCAGAAGCATTAAATATTATGACGTTAGAAGAACCCATTGAGTACAAAATTGCAGGAATTCGACAAACAGAAGTAAAAGAAGAAGGGCCTATAACTTTTGCCAAAGGAGTAAGATCTATTTTACGCCAAGATCCCGATGTGATTTTGATTGGAGAGATCCGTAACGCAGAAACCGCAGCCATGGCCATAAGGGCTGCTATGACTGGACACCATGTTTTAACCACGATTCATGCAACTCACGTTTTGGGAGTTTTTTACCGTATGCTAGAATTTAACATTCCACTGACTATAGCTTCAGGATTAATTCATGGTGTAGTTTCCCAAAGATTGATTCGTTTATTGTGTCAACACTGCCGCCTTGAAAACTCTACCTCCATGCAAGAGGAAACTTTTCATGGAACAAACGCTGAGCTCTATCACCCCGCAGGATGTCAATGGTGCAAAGGAACGGGATATCTAGGACGTAAAGCAATAGCGGAAATTTTAGTTATGGATGAAGCTATAGAGTCTATGATTTTAGAACAACGCTCTTATTCTGAAATCAAACGCGCTTTGTACGCAAAGGGGTTTGAAGATTTAGCCATGCAGGGTAAAAAAATGGTAGAAAAGGGAGAAACAAGTTGGAGTGAGCTTAAACGAGTTTTAGGAATTTAAAGCAGAGTATGAAAAAGAAAAATAAAAAAATATATTATTACAAAGCGGTTAATAAATCTGGAATGCGTTGTAATGGGTGCGGCGTATACAGTTCTTATAATGCGTTATGTGCCGCACTAAACGGACAAAACCTAACCATTTTGCGTGCTTACCCAAGACCTCTTTGGATAAATCGCCTATATTTTCATCATGACGCTATTATCCACATATTAACAGGATTAGAATGGTCTTTAAGCACTGGTCAATCTTTGTCTATGGCATTAAAAAGTCTTGAAATAAAAGGAAAAGGAAGCCTTGAAATGATTTTGCAGGATGTTGTAATGCAAATTGCGCAAGGAAAACTTTTTTCTCAAGCTTGGAGTAAATATTCAGGACTCATCTCTCCTGTAGTTATTGCTTTTTTTCGTCAAGGAGAAAGTGCCGGTAATTTACAGTACGGTATTCAACAAGGAAGGGTGTATTTAGAAAGACGTCGCTCACTTCATCGCCAAATGAGTCAGGTTCTACGGCTTCCTTTTCTGAATTTGTGTGCCTGTATAGGTGCGGGCTATGTTTTGTATTGTGAAGTTGCTCAGTTCTTAATTCCTATTTTAATAGAAAAGCATTTTGAACTTTCTATATGGACCAAAGCGTTAATTTTTTTAGTAAATTTTTCCTGGAAAAGCTTTTTTCTAGGAATAGGGAGTGTAAGCGTACTTTTAAGTGGAGCTTATTTTTTATATCTTCCGTATTCAAAACGCAAAATACAAATTTTTTTGTTTCGTACACTTCCCTTTTACGCAGATGCCCAATATGCTCATGGTTTTGAAATTCTTTCCAGCCTTTTAAAGGCAAAAGTTTCTCTACTTTCTGCTCTTTCCATTACGCAAGAAGCTGTAACCTCTTTTTATTTTAAAGAAACTCTGCTTCATCTTAAAATTTTTATCCAAGAAGGAGGAAAATTTTCTGATGGGTGCACCGGATGGTTCTGTTTTTCCAAGCATTATATTCATCTTTTACGTTATGGACAAGACAACGGGCATCTTCAAGAAGCGCTACAACAAATCAGCGGATTATTAGCATTTCGTCTTGAATTTCGCATTCAAGGATGGATGCGCAGATTGCCTCTGTGGTGTCTTGTTATCGTGGCATGCTTGTTGTTATTTTTTGTAGAAAGTATATTTGTCCCTTTGTATGAAGTTCTGGAAAATATTTCTCATGGATAAAATAGTTTGTGTTATAGAGCCGCATCGCGCTATAGTTTACGACATTTGTTTGGGGAAAAGTGTTTTTCAAGAAGAACACTCTTTGGAAGAGCTCCCTTTCTTTTTGCAAACATTACGCGCCTGGAATCGGATATTACACGTCTTGGATTTAAGTTCTACAATGAGTTTTAAGTGGGAAAGATCGCCAGACGGACTAACATGGTGGGAACGTATGCAATGGTTTAGAGAAAAGATCAAACAATTTTCTCAAGACGGGCACCACAACTTATGGTCTATAAATCGCCGCCAACATTGGCTGTGGTATTTGAAAATTACAAAGCCTATTCTTCCCCAATGGATAGAACAAAAATTACAAGCTCAATGTGTTTCTCTTTTCTATCACAGCTATCCTCTAGAGCTTATTCGTAACGTTAAAATTCATTTTGATGCGTCTTACGAAAAATTTCAATGTTTTATTTTACAACGATTAGATAGTCCAAGTGTTTTTGCAGTATATTACGAAAACGTTCTTGTGTTTTTAAGACTTTTGTTTCCTATGCCACAAGAATCTTTAACGCAATTGATTCAAGAAACGGTTCGTCACGTAGAAGAAAGTTTTCATACGCATAATTTTGAATTTGTATATTTAGGCGATCAAGAGGCTGGTTTTTTAGATATTCATACCAGCATTTCAAAGGGGCAACATTATTACGGAGATAACTTAGAAAAATGGATGAAACAACATTCCATTTTTTCAGTGATGCGCTGTGAAAGTTTATTAGATCGTTTTGTTTTGGCTCAAGCTCCTTCTTATCAATCGTTAAAAGGGCAAGGAAAACGTTTTGTTTTAAACACGTTAGAGCCTAAGCTCCGTCGATTTTCCTGGATTCAAATTTTTCCTTTGGTAATTAGTTTATACATTTTCGTTTTTCAATGGCGATGGAAGGCAGAATTACAAAATTCTTACAATGACGTCTTGTGCCAATGGAAAAAATTACCTTGGAACGATAAACAATTTTTAGAAATAGAAAAAAAATTGCATGACCACCAAAAACAATATCTTCAAACCGTAACTTTTTTGCAACAAATGGAACAGGTGATACCAGAAAAATCTTTTCTTGAGACAATAGAATGGACAAAAACCAAAGGACTATACGGATTTAACTTTTCAAATTCCGATAAAATGTCACAAAAAAACTTATTGATGGCAGCCTGGAGACAACACATGCCTTCAAAATCCATAATCCAATGGAAAGAAAACCTTTCATCCTCTTTAAATGAAATGGAAGAATTGGATTATTGTGAAGGAGGATCTCCCTTTTCTGTGGATCCTTAAAAGATGATGGAAGAGATGATACGATGTATAAAGCTTCGGTTGGGATTGTTACTCTGGAGCTTAGGGCTGCTTTTTCAAGCAGGGCTTTTGTGTTGGGAATACAGAACGTTTTTAAGCATTCAAACTCTAAAAACAAAACTGTTTAAAACAAAAGGAATACTAAATCGTGCATCATTGTGGAAAATTCAAGCACCACTTCAATTGAATAAATTGATTGATTTTTCTCAAGAATTAAAAAAATACGCTGCACACTTTGACGAAATCGAAATAACATACAAAAACTTTTGCGAGCTAGAATCGTACATTGAACTGACGATAAGATTTAAGGTAAAGCACGATGATATATTTTGGAATTTTTTTAAAACTTTGTATACTTACCATAAAGGAAGGATTGAATCTATCTATCTTTCGTTATCCAGAGAAAAGGAAGAGCTTCTTGATCAAGATACGTCCCTGCCCTCTTTTCCTAAAAATGAAGCGTCAAATTTGCGTATAAACGGTCTTTATACGGCGCGCTACTACTGTTTTACCCCAGAAGGCTAAGGGTGTGATGTGGATGTTAGGCCTATCATTATTTTTTACTCATCCTTACACTTTTGAAAAAAAGCACCCATCTTCTTCAGAGCAAGTCAAACCTTCGATGACTGTTTTTGTTCTTCAAGGAATTTTTTTACGTCCAGACACACAAGAATGGATAGTTTGGATTAATGATCATCGATTAGATCATCTTTCCCAAAGGTCATTGCACGGCTGGTACGTTTTGAAGGTAGACGCTCACTATGTTGTATTAGAAAATAGTCGCAAACAACGTATAACATTGCAACTAAAACAATCAGTAACTGTCCCTGAGGGCTAGTAGCATACATTTGATTCAATAGATGATAAATACTGCTAGTCGCGCTTTGCTTCTTTAAGTTTTTCTAAGCTTGCGTTTTGTACATATTTCTGTAATGCTTTAAAAAAATGACCAAAAGTGTGTATGGACACAGAATACATTTGGCTGGGAATTGTTGGAATTTCCGGTGTTATTGCTTTATTGTACAGTGCAATCGTCACAAAAAAGATTCTTTCGCTCTCTGGAGGAACTTTGGAAATGCAGCGAATTGCACAAGCTATCCAGGAAGGAGCTCAAGCTTACCTGAAGCGTCAATTTTTGACTATATCGTTTGTTGGCGTTGTGATTGCCGGGCTTTTGTATCAAAGCTTGGGATGCCATGTGGGGATTGGGTTTACCTTGGGTGCAATCTTTTCTGGTATCAGTGGTTATGCAGGCATGAGCGTGTCTGTTCGCGCTAATGTCCGAACAACTCAAGCTGCTCGCTCTGGGTTAGCGCAAGGACTAGCAGTGGCTTTTCAAGCCGGTGCGATTACGGGATTCTTAGTAGTAGGACTGGCGCTTTTGGGAGTTGTAGGTATTTTTACTTTCCTTTCTTTTTTGGAAGTTACAGAGCGATTTCTTTTGGAAACTCTTGTTGCTTTCGGGTTTGGAGCCTCTTTGATTTCTATGTTTTCAAGACTCGCAGGAGGCATTTTCACAAAAGGGGCTGATGTCGGTGCAGATCTTGTAGGAAAAATTGAGCAAGGAATTCCCGAAGATGACCCTAGAAATCCTGCAGTAATTGCAGACAACGTAGGAGACAATGTGGGAGACTGCGCCGGAATGAGTGCAGATTTGTTTGAAACCTACGTAGTGACATTGGTTGCAGCACTTCAAATTGCGTTTTTAACTGCGCAAAACAATCGGGAATTGATGGTATATCCTTTAGTGGTTAGTGGTGTTTGCGTAATTTCTTGTGTACTTAGCACTTATGCGGTACGTCTTGGAAAGAAAGAAAATATCATGAATGCATTGTATAAAGGTCTGGGAACGGCAGTTGTGTTATCTATGGCAGGATTGACTGGTATAACATGGGCATTTTTTGGATTTGATCGCGTGCTGTACGATTCTGTCACAGGGGTGTCTCTTGTGTTAAGTGGAGCAGTAGGAATGATCGCCACAGGACTATTGGTTTGGATCACAGAATTTTATACTTCAACTTCTCATCGTCCTGTTCGAGAAATTGCCAATGCTTCTGTAACAGGCGCTGCAACAAACATTATTTGCGGCCTTGCAGTTTCTATGGAAGCATGTTTTTTGCCGGCTATCGTGGTATGTGCAGGAATATTGTCTGCTTACTCTTTTGCTGGACTATTTGGAATTGCACTGGCAGGGTCTAGTATGTTGGCGCTTTCTGGAATTATAATCGCTATTGATGCTTATGGTCCTGTAACAGATAATGCAGGAGGAATTGCAGAAATGGCAGGGCTTCCTTCATCAGTAAGAACGGTAACAGATTCCTTAGATGCAGTAGGAAACACGACAAAAGCAGTGACAAAAGGATATGCTATTGGCTCTGCTGCATTGGCTTCTTTGATTCTATTTTCTGCATACACCCAAGAGCTAAAACATTTTTTTCCCAGCCTGGACATCAATTTTAGTTTAAGTGATCCATTTTTGATAACGGGATTATTTTTGGGAGGAGCAATCCCTTACCTGTTTTCTTCTATGAGCATGAAAGCAGTGGGAAGAGCCGGAGCAGCCATCGTAGTAGAAGTAAGAAGACAATTTGCAGAAATCAAAGGAATTATGGACGGTTCTCAAGCACCGGAATATGGAAAAGCTGTGGATATATTGACAAAATTTTCTTTAAAAGCAATGATTATTCCTTCGTTACTTCCAGTAGTTTTTCCTCTTGGAGTTTACGGAGTCATTTCTTCTGGTTTTGGACAAGCCCAAGCTTTTAGTGCTCTTGGGGGGGTATTAATGGGGACAATGATTACAGGATTGTTTTTGGCTCTTTCTATGACTTCTGGAGGGGGAGCGTGGGATAATGCAAAAAAGTATATAGAAGCTGGAAACTTTGGGGGAAAGGGATCTTCTGCTTATCAAGCTTCCGTAGTGGGCGATACAGTAGGGGACCCGTACAAAGACACAACCGGTCCGGCTATGAATCCTTTTATAAAAATTGTTAATTTAGTAGCTCTGATGCTGTTGGCCTTTTTATAATTTTTATAATATTTTTTGTGTACCAAGCTTTTTAAACTGTTCTAAAATTTGAACTTAAAAAGGCACCTGAGTTTTTTCAGGTGCTTTTTTTTGTATATTTTTTTAAATTAGAAGAAATCCTGTGTTTGTGATTTTCTTTTTAGGAATCTTTTTCTTTTTTTAAAACTCCATCTCTTCGAATTTATCGCTTTTCGATTTCTTCTTGTTTTTTAAAAAATCCTTACTTTTTTTATTATTAAATTTTTCAATACTTTTTCTCAATCTATCTTGTGCCTCTAATAATATTTTATTTAATACAGCTATTTTTTTATTTTGAAGTTCTAGATCGGAATTTATAGAAGACTTATCTTTTTCTATCTTAGCTATCGCATCTTCTTGAGATTTTATATTTGACTCTAACAATTCAAGATTTTCTATTAACTTGTTTTTTGCTATTGATATCTTGAAATCATCTTCTCTTTTTTTATTTGGCGATGCATTTTTTTCCTGTAAATTTTTGATCTCTTCAAAAACATTTTTCATCCCATACTTTTCTACAATAGGATCATCGATAAATGATAAAATATTATCAATCGCTTGAACTAGAGAGCTCTCATTAAACTCGTCAATGAATTGTTTTGCTTTTCCTATAACCATCAATAAGCTGCTAAACTTCCTTGATTCAAGAGGAACAATATTTTTCACAGAAAGACCCAAGCTCTTTTTTTCAAGCTCTCTTTTTTTCTCTTCTTGAATCTCAATTTGGTTTTTGAGGTTTTGTACGCTTGCTTCATTAATATTGTCAAGATTTATTCCCAATCGCTTGCCCAGTTGGAACAATAAGTTTGTTTTATCACCCGAATCTTCCAATATTTCCCGAATAGTATTTTTTAGTTCTTTCGCGCTGTAAAAATTCAATAAAGAATCGCTCTTTTCGATGCTATTTTGAATTTCTTGAGGTAATCTTACTCCATTTTTAATTTCTAAAATTTGGCTTTCTAAATTAGCATTTTCTAAAACCAATTTATCCAATTTTTTTTTATTTTCAAGTTCTCTTTCTTTTTTTTCTTTTTCTTTATCTTCTCTCTCTTTTTCTTCTTTTGCTTTTTCTTCTTTTGCTTTTTCTTCTTTTGCTTTTTCTTCTTTTTCTTTTTCTTCTTTTGCTTTTTCTTCTTTTTCTTTTTCTTTTCTTAATTCCTCTTCTCTATTTTTTCTTTCCGTTTCTTGCTTAAGTAATTCTTCTGGGGAAGGCCCCGCAGGCTCCACTGGTTTTTTTTCTTTTGGAACTGGCCTCCTTCTGCCTTTTCCAAATCCGTTATCAGACGCAATCAATGCGAAAAACGCCATCACTATTAAAAAAAAATTTTTTTTCATTATGTATATTCATGACTAAAATTCACAAATACATGATAATAAAAAAAGATTAATTTATTATTTTTTCTATTTTTTTTTTCGATTAAAATAAAAATTTAATTTCTCGTATCTAGTATTAAAGATAAAAATTATTATATGAAAAGTATTATAATTTTTTATCGCTATATTTTTTCAAAAAATAACCTTAATTACAAGAAAATAAAACAATACCGTAATATAAATTTTTTTAAAAATTTTAACATTACGTTTTATTAGCATTATTAATACACTAAAAACAATATCTATGAAAAAAAATATAAGCTATTTTTGATAAAAATAGCTTTTAAAAAATTAGTTTAATTCGTTTTATCCGCAGCACCAAAGTGCTTCATTTTTCTTTTCTGCAAGCCTAGACTTCATTTTTGCTTCTACACCTTGCCATGTCTCTTTTGTCATTTCATCAATAAAACTTGGAAGACGTGAATTATGCGGGGAAGGCTTTGGGTCTACAGGAGTATCTGGCTTTGGGTCTACAGGAGTATCTGGCTTTGGGTCTACGGGAGTATCTGGCTTTGGGTCTACGGGAATTGGCTTTACCGGTACCACCGGTTTCCTCTTGGCATCAAGAACACTACTGAAAAACAATGTACAAACTAAAGAAAACATTAAAATTTCTTTTTTATTCATGCTTTATTTTATGACTAAAATTTACAAACATATGATAATGAAAAAAAATTAATTTACTGTTTTTTTTTAAAAACGCTTGAATTCATCATTATCATACCGTAAAATTGATGAAGTTATTTTGTTTCTTGATTTTTCATGAAATTAAAGTGTTTGAATATTCCTGCTAAGGAAATTTGTGTGCATCCTAATGTTACTTTTTCTAACTGTTCTCCTTTTGTGCTGATTGCAGGCCCGTGTTTGATGGAAAGTCGGGAATTAGCATTTGAAATTGCAGAGACTTTAATGAATATTTGCAAAAAGTTAAATATAGCTTTTGTATTTAAGGCATCCTTTGAAAAAGCCAACAGAACTGGAATAAAAGGACGTAGCACTTTATCTTTTAAAGAGGCGCTTGACGTTTTTTCCGATATTCGCTTTGTCTACGGATGCCCGGTGATTACAGATGTTCACGAACCTCATCAGTGCCAACCAATAGCTGAAGTTGTAAATATCTTGCAAATTCCTGCGTTTTTATGCCGTCAAACCGAACTATTAAAAGCAGCGATAAAAACCGGTGCGGTGTTGAATATTAAGAAGGGACAGTTTTTGTCTCCTCAAGAAATGCTTAAGGTTCATGAAAAAGTTTTGGCATTGGGCGGAAGCATTCCTTTGTTGTGCGAACGAGGCGCATGTTTCGGTTATAATCGGCTGGTAAGTGATATGCGAAGTTTACGGATTTTAGCTTCTAGGGGAAACCCTGTTATTTTTGACGCAACTCACTCAGTACAACTTCCAGGAGCAGGGGAAGACACCAGCCTTGGAGAACGCTGGTTCGTCGAACCATTATCAAGAGCAGCAATTGCTGTTGGAATAGCAGGTTTGTTTATCGAAACGCACCCAAATCCAGATCAAGCACTTAGTGATGGACCTAATATGGTTCCATTAGAAGAGGTTCAAAATTTTTTACTTCCCCTTATAGCGTTAGATCAGGTTACAAAACAATGGCCCTACCAAAATTTTTCTATTCCCCCTTTGCCTGGATAAGTTTTCTCTTATCAAGAGTGGGCTAAATTAGTCAATTTAAAAATTTTTAAAAGGTTAAATCTGTGTTTTAGTGCCTACAGAAAGATAGTACGTTTTGATACATTGTATAATAATTATTAACGCATTGCTTTAGGGTGAACAGTGTGTCAACTGTTTTTTGTGCAGATTTTCCAATATTAGATCGCTGAACAGGATCTGAGATTAAAAGCGCTAAATGTTGCGCCATAACACCTGTCTGCCCTACGGGAACTAAGTACCCATTTTCTCCAGAGATTATGGCGTCTTTATTTCCCCCCACATCTGTTGCCACAACTGCCAACCCTTGAGCCATTTTTTCTAATAAACTATTAGAAAACCCCTCTTCGTGGGAAGGGAATACTCCCATATCTGCATACTGTAACAAAAAAGTGGAATCACTAATTTCCCCTAAAAATCTGAAATGTGCTTCCAAACCTTGATTTTTAATTTCATTTTTCAAACAATCCACGTACTTATTGCAATCTCTTCCGGCCAATAAAAAGCAAAAATTACAGCACTCCAAAGACACCAAACTTTTCGCAACAAAAATCAAATCATGATGTCCTTTATAGGCCATAAAATTTGCAACATAAGCAATTTTAACCCAGTTTAAAGGAACTGTTTGAATTTCCAACAATTGTGTAGTTTCTTTTTGTAAGGAGTACGGCCTTACAGGAAGCCCATTAAAAATTTTACATACCTTTTGAAAAGGAACTCCTTCTTCAATCAGCTGTCGGCAAACTTCAGAACTGTTCCCCAAGGCCAGACAAACGCGCTGATGCAAAAATTTTTCTAATTTTCTCAGCACATATCGATGCTCTGAATAAAAATTCAAAGCACGCCGACTCATCAAAAAATGCTTGACTTTTTTATTTAAAAGACAAGCAAATCCAGCACTGCAATAAGCGCTAGGCAAAAATGCGTGAAGGATATCCACCCCCATAGATAAATGTTTTCTAAGGCACAATGTTCCTTGAATCCATCTGCGAACTTTTCCATATCGATCAGAGTTAGAAGAAAGTAAGCACGTCAAACCTATGCCTTGTTCCTTAAATAAAGGCCCCAAAGCTCCACTGTGATGGTGTAATATAAAAATGTGAACAGAAAACCATTTTTTCAACTCGGGAAGGAGAGATAAAAGATGCATTTCGCACCCTCCTCGATCTAATCCTGGAACCACATAAGCTATTTTAGGTTTGGTTATTGTGCTAAAAAAATCGTTATTCATTATAAATTTTTGTACTGTTTTTCTGCAAAACTCCAATCTAAACATCGCAATACTTTTTCCAAATAATCCTTTCTTTGGTTGTAGTAATCTACATAATATGCGTGTTCCCACAGATCTACTGTAAGCAAAGGGCGCTTTTTAGGAAATTCTATCCAAGGTAAATACGCGTTAGAAGTCGTTACGATCTCTAATGTATTTTTCTCTTCGTTGCAAATTAACCACATCCACCCGCTTCCAAACTGGGCCACTCCTTGATGAACACACTGCTCTATAAAATTTTCGAAGGTTCCAAAAGTTTTTTCCATCTGTTGAGATAAAACTCCTAACCCCCAAAAATTTCTTTCCGAAAAGGAAGTTAAGCTCTTCCAATAAAAATCATGAGCAATAATTTGTGCACTATTATTAAAAATTGGCCAGTGTTGCTCGTAATAACTTTTTTTTGCAACCTCTTCCAAATCCAATCCAAAATAGGAAGGATTTTGAGATATTAACTCATTAAGCTTATCCACATACCCCTTGTGGTGACGCTGGTAATGAAGTGTTAAAATTTTTTCAGAAAGCGCTGGTTCTAGCGCATTAAGTTCATAAGGCAGATCCATAAGAGAAAACACAAAAAATATCCTTTAATCCAACGCGTAGAAAAATATTTTATCCTAATATATCAAAAAAATCCAATCAAAAATTAAGCGTGTATTAGGGCGCTTTCTTGGGGTGAATCTCCAGTGCGTTTAGATAGAATTAAATCAAAACAACAAAACTACAATAAAACTAATTTTTAAATTTATAAATAGTGTGGATAGTTTGGTATCAAAGATGTAAAAATTGGGCAACAAAAAATTAATAAAAGAAGGTTGCCCACTGCCCCTTAAAAAGCCATAATTCAACACAGATTCTTTTTGTATTTTCCGTCACAACTCCATCGTTGTCTTTGGTTAGGTGCTATTTTAAGTCGGATTAATTGATTCTTTGGACTAATAAACATAAAATTGCAATGCTCCGATATTTACGAATCTCTCATAGTGGTTTATTTTTAGGTAAACGATAAAGGCAAACCAAAAATTTCATCGTGTTTCCTGGCAGCTTTTTTAACTAAAAATTTTATGAACCATCATAGCCACACCTTGCCTCCCCGCCCCGCTCCTTCTTTATTTTTTCGCAGTGTAATGAAGCTTTACAGTATTTTTTCCGTTGGAGCGATTCCCTTATTTTGGATTATTGCTAAGAAACGTCTTAATGCTAAAAAAGAAGATCCAAAAAAAGTACAGCACCGATTTGGAATCACCAATGTGCAGCGTCCCAAAGGCCCCATTATTTGGCTTCACGCAGCAAGTATAGGAGAAACCCGAATGGCACTAAGCATTGCATATAAGATTCTTCAAGATCATGAAAAGTCTTATATTCTTATCACAACTCAAACGCTGGGGGCACAAACCATTGTTGAAAATATCCCAAGAATCATTCACCAGATGGCTCCTTTTGACAGTCGTGTTTACGTAAAGCGTTTTTTTCTGTATTGGCGCCCTTCTTGCGCTTTTATTTTGGAATCAGAGCGTTGGCCTAACCTCCTTTACGAAGCCTTTAAACACCACATTCCATTAATTGGAATAAACACTCATGTTTCTGAAAAAAGTCTACGCCGTTGGAGCATCTTAAAACTATTTTTTTCTGAATTACTTGGACTTTTTTCTGTTTGTTTTACGCCCTCTAAAAAAATAAAAGAGTACTTAATGCACGCTTCTTTTGGAAAAGGTCTCATTCATTTATCCCCTTCCTTAAAATATGTTTTACCTTCTACTGTTTGTGCAAATACGCATAGTCCAGAAAAATTTTCTTCAGTATGGAGTAAAAAAAAATCTTTTTTTAAAGGACATCTCTATTGGCTTGCTTCTTGCATTCACGTTTGTGAAATTCCGATTATTCTTAAAATTCAAAAAAATTTATCAAAACAGATTCCTAATCTTTTGTTAATTTTAATCCCAAGACACCCCGATCGATTTACAGATTTTCCTAAAAATACAGCCTATCGGTCAAAAGAAGACTGCATTTTAGAAAAAACATCTTTGTACGTTGTTGATACTTTTGGAGAAACTCAAAAATTCTATCAAAGCGCTTCATTTTGCGTTCTGGGAGGCTCTATTACTCCTGAAGGGGGGGGGCATAATCTCATAGAACCTGTTGCTGAAGGGTGTGCCGTTATTCATGGCCCTTATTTCCACCATTGTCCAGAACTTTATTCAGCGTTTATAGAAAAAAAAGCCTCTTATCTTGCAAAAGATGTACAGACTTTGACAAAAATAATTCAAAATTTTTTAATTATTCCCCAGAATTCTAAAATACAATCACAACGTGCTTACGAAGTATACTGTTCTACACAAGAAGAAATACATAGTTATTTAGATTATATTTCTTCTATTTGTAAAGAAATAATTGTAAAAAAATAATTTATTTTAAGTCTTTTTGTTCTGATAATTAATTTAGGACGTGGGGGGGGGTAACATAAAATGTAAAAATTTTGGGAGCACTAGAAGCTCTTTTAATATGTGTTCAAAACGAATTAAGAATGAAAAATTTTTTGCTTCTTTATGAAAATATCAAACTCCCCCTCACTTTTTTGAAGGGGCTTTAAAAGATCTGAAAGAGAGGCTATTTTATTAAAAATTAACAACAATGTTTAATGCAAATGAACCTTCGTACTTATCGATCAGCGAAAGGTTCAGCATCCTGCGCTGATCCACAAGATGAACGCTCCAGCTTCAATAAAATCCAAGCTTGAACGCGTCAGGCGTTTTTTTAAAAGGACAAGGAATTGATTCTGGACTCTTCTCAAAAGCCTTGATATCAAGCATTTGGGAGCCAGTTCCTAAAATGCAATTTAATGCTCGATGGCACCAATTGGAAGTTTGGAACGCAG
>NZ_ARPM03000118.1 GCF_000388175.3 Holospora undulata HU1
AGGCTCAGGTGGATCAAAGATAAACTCTTATTCTTTGATTTCAGAGATTTTTTAAACTACCTGAAAAAAAGTGAGGGGGAGTATGTGAAATCCTAAATCTTTCGGAAAGTATACTATAGCTTTCTTCTTCTGATTGAAGCTTAAGTACTTTTTTACGAAATTGAACAGAGAATGTCATGTTTTTATTTTTTTGATTCATACTCTAACTCAATTCTCAACTCGTTTTCATGACTTTTTTATCCGATATTAGCTATATAATAACCATTTTGTATTGTTGTTATAGTGGTTCTAGTTTCTAGAGCAATCTGTTGAAGTGTAGAGAATGTTTTGCTAGAATAAGAAAATCGGAAAGATGGGCGAACGCTGTAACAGGTAATGTTAAAGAGGAAAGTCCGGGCTCCACAAAAACACAACGCCGAGTAACGCTCGGCCAAGGTAACTTGAGGGAAAGTGCCACAGAAAATATACCGCCGTTTATAAAGCGGTAAGGGTGAAATGGTGCGGTAAGAGCGCACCGCATTGGAAGTAATTCCACATGGCAGGGTAAACCCCGTTGGGAGCAAAGCCAAATAGGAGTGATAAAGTGTAGACTTGATGCTGTGTTTTTGAGCAACATCACTCGGGTAGGCTGCTAAAGTACTTTGGTAATAAAGTTACGTAGAGAAATGATCGCCAAGACAGAACCCGGCTTATAGTCTTTCCGTTTTTTAGTAGTGAAATTGCACAAACTATCTTTAGGTAACATTGGATATGCAAGAAATAAAGAAGAAACAAATATATTTTGGCGTCTATTTTGCTTTTTTTAACTCTTTGCTTATTTTTTCTTATTTTTTTAACTTCTGTAAGCTTATAGTCATTTAGCCTGAAGATGAGATTTGGAAGAATGCGGAAATAGCCTCGTAAAGTTTGTCAAATGTATTAGTTTGGCATTTAATTCATCGTTTCATATTGGCCAAGAATTTTTCAATTGGATTTAGATCAGGGGAATATGGAAGCAAAAAAATTATCTCACACCCAACAGATTCGATTAAATCTTTAGTTTTCTTTGATCGGTGAAAGGCAACAGTATCCATAACTACCCCCTGACCTGGCTTGAGCTCTTTTATTAAATGTTCCCCCCACATTTCGAATACCTTCGTAGTACTAGATCTATTAAATATCATCGGAGCTATCGATTTATTATTCACGAATATTGCTATAATATTTGTTCGCGCGTAATATTTACCACTTTTTTTTACCTATCAGTTTTTTACTTTTTTCGCCCCATCCTCTATCTTTACAAATCGTTAGCTTTATACCACTTTTATCACTATATACAAGGCTTTCAGTTGCTATGCCTTTTATAGCGTCTTGATAGTTACTTCGTTTTTTTTCGCGTGCTTTTAGATAGGCAAAGGCTTTTTTTATAGCTAACTCCTAGCTTTTTTAACCTTCCGTATACAGAACAAATACTTGCGTTAACTAGCTTTGCTATCTCAGCTCATTTCTTATCTCTATTGGCTTGAACGTAAAGCCTTAGCTTTTCTGGGGCTATTTTACTCTTACTCCCAACCGTGGGGTAGACCCAATTCTCCCTTCTTTTTTGTATCTTATCCACCCCCTACTTACGCTGCTTTTACTAACTTTAAATACTTTGGATGGCGTTTTTTGATCGTTAGCAAGTTGAATATATTCTATTACTTGCTCCCTTAGATCGAAGCTGTTTTGTTTCTTTGGCATTTTCTGTTAAAAATAGCACCACTCTGTCCCACTTTCAAGCTAAATACTATAGTTTTTCTTTCCGAACTTTCAAGCTTTTTTGGAAAACTTCTGTCTATAAGCTGATACATTAAATGGAAGCTAAAGGAAGAATTAATGCAATAAGTGTTTTGATTGGTGGCGCTGTAATCACAATCGGCTTAATTGAGGACACGGCCTATCTAAGTGTAGTTTTCTTAAAAAACATTTTTAACCAAATCACTTTTAACCAAACACACTTAGTGCTAATGGGGAAATGTTTCAATTTGAAGCCATGCGCTTTCCTTTTTTGAAAGGTAAGGACAAAGTGTGGTAAAAACTTGTTCGTGATAAGCATTCAACCAGGCTATTCGTTCTTGACCTAATATATTTTTTTGAATAAGACGCCGTTGAAAAGGAGCAAGACTCAAAACATTCCATTTTAACCACCCTGGGTGATCCTCTTTCACGTGAAAAAGATTTTCCAATCGAATTCCCCATAATCCTTGACGATAGTATCCTGGCTCATTAGAACATATCATATTGGGCTCTAGAACTATTTTACTTCCAGAGCTTAGCTGAATAGGCCCTTCATGAACGTTGGAAAATACCCCAACCCCGTGTCCTGTGGAATGGCCGTAATCTTTATGTGCCTTCCATAATACATTACGCGCTAAGGTGTCTAGCACTGATCCAAAAGTTCCTTTTGGGAAAATGGCCATGGCTACATCAATGTGAGCTTGTAAAACCTGAGTGTAATCTTCTTGATACAAAGAATCTGGAGAATTTGGCCCTAGCCACATTGAGCGAGTCATATCTGTTGTTCCCCAATGGTATTGCCCTCCTGCATCGATTAGATATGGGCCATTTTGGATATAAGTTTGATCGTGAGGTTTTGGAACGTAATGAATCATAGCTCCTGAAGGACCTGATGCGGATATTGTTGGAAAACTTGGGCCTTGATACGATGCAGATTTTTTTCGAAATTCTTCCAGCTGTAAAGCCGCGGAATATTCTGTATAGGTTCTTTCTATTTTCTGCGTTTCTAGCCAATATAAAAATCGCGTAAAAGCAACGCCTTCAAAAATATGTGCTTGGCGAGTGGCTTCTAATTCTTCATTCGTTTTAATGCACCGGGTTTTAGGAAGATCCCAAGACGATATTTTGTGCGTCTGGGGAAACCAACGCAAAAGCCCCAAAGGAGTCGTTTCTGGAATATAGTAAATTTTAGAAAATGTTTTTTTAACTGTGCTTTTCCAAACTTCCATCGGAAGTATCGTAACAGAGGAAGGGAATGATTTTTTTTTTATTACAGGGGAATCAACGCCAACCAACCAAAGAACTTCATTACACGCTTCTTCCCACCATCCCAAACCGTACCCTTGAAGCGTTGGAAGAAAGATGTTTTCTGTTGCAACACGGCACAAAAAAGATAAATCTTGAGAATTACATATCAAAACAGGGTGTTTGAACCACGATTTCCACAATTGAGGGGATCTTCCAAGAAAAGGAAGAGGGAAAACTGTTTGCTGAAAATTTGAAGGAAACGCAAGCAATTGCTCAAAAACGACTTTGCAAGGAAGGGATTCAGCACTAAACTTTTCTGCGTGCTTTTTAGATATTTGCCAAAGATCTATTACTAAAATCTTGCTATGGGTTTGAATATAGTCGTGTAAGGAACTTAGATTGTGCACAGAGGTGCGGTTTTTACATTCCTTTTCTGCCTGTATCAGATAGCGATCATCTGTAAACAAACACATACTATTTTGACTGACCCAAAGCTTTGCATAAGACCCGGTAAAACCACAAAGAGTGTATATCTCATGGGAAACCGGACGTTGAGTCTCAAAAAAACGATTGCTGTGAAAAATAAGAGCACTATCTGCCCCTAAAGCACAAATTTTTTTACGAATTAGTGATAGCATAGTACTGAAGAAACTCAAAAAGCATTCGTTCCGATCTCTATTTAATCTTGCCTTATTCTTTGTGTCCCTCAAGACTTAAAGGGTACCAAGAAGGATGGTTGGCACTGTGAGACACCCCATTGATAATAGTTGAAAGACGTCGCACGGTCACTCCTCCTGCGGGGTTTCCAAAGGCATGGGCAATATGAAGTACATAGGGAGCATTATCTCCATTTTTAGCAGCATAAACCAGACAGCGACTATTTGGTCCCCAAGCGGGCCTGTCAATAACAAGAGACTCAGCGATGGCTCTTTCTTGTCCTCCATTACAGTCTGAGACACACAAATAATGTCTTCCATTCATTCTTTTTACAAAGGCAATCCACTTTCCACAAGGAGACCAAGCAGGTGCAAAATACCTTCCGCTTCCCTTGCTGATGCATGTGGGAGAATTTCCAGAGTGAAGACCGCTTACAAATAACTTGGGAATTCCTCCAAAGCGATCTGATACAAACACCATCCTTTTCCCATCAGGAGAATAACTAGGAGAAACATCTATGTAAGAATTATTTGGATAAGTTAAAGGATAAATTTTCCCAGAATTTAAATTATATCCAAACAATGAAGCGCCATTTTCCCCTGAACAAGAAAAAATAACTTCGTTACCATCAGCAGAGATTCGTGTAGAGTTGAAGTTCCGAAGATATGGAAGACGAAACTCAGTTTTTTCTACAAAATTCATCACACCGATCTGCTTGTGTTGACCGTATCCTCGATCAATTAAATAGGTTACAATTGGACGATTTCTAGCGCAATGTGGTAAAAGAGCTCCCGTTTTGCTGGGGGAAGTAAGAAAAGAGCACTCTTTTCCGTCAACGCTTACCAGTGCAATACACTGTTTATTTTTTTTTGAATCTCTTGAATTGTGCGTTTCATAGGTGTATGCGATAACTGAATGAAAATACCCCGGTTCTCCAGTAAACTGCTTATAAATTGCATTGGCAACACGGTGAGCAAAAAGCCGCGAGTTGCTTCCTTTTTGGCGAACTATCTGCTTTCCTAAGCACCGCTTAGTAAGTGTGTTGAAAAAACTTAATCGACACACCTGCTGATCGTCTTCTTCCTTAAGCTGAGCTTGTACAAAAACAGAACCTGGAATGTGCGCCCAGCTTTGTAAACTTACTGTATCTACGTGTTCTTCAGATTCAGAGGAAGAGTTTTCCCCTATAACAGGTAAAATTCTAAAAAAACCAGAAAGTTTTAAATCATTTTCTATAATTTTTTGCACGTTGGATGCATTTCCTAGACCGGAAATACATACTGGAATGACGATACTAATCCCTTTTCGAACATTAAGATTTAGGGCGCTTTGGACTTTTGTTGCGCCAACAACGTGTAACAAGCTTAATAAACAAAGTATTTTTGAATTTAAGACAATCAACTGCTTCACTAACATTTCTTTTATATTTAAAGACACCCCTATATTTAACATTTTTTTTGTTCAAATGCAAATACTTTCATAATTTTTTTATATTAAAAATAAGTTTTTATTTCTATAATCAGTACATTTTTTATTTGTAGTTTTATTTTTTATAATTTTATTTTATGCTATAAACAAAAATTTCAAACATAAGATGAATAATAAAAGTAAATTAATTTTTATTTTCGTAATACTTTTAACAGGAAGCGAAAATTTGAATGGATACAGCAGGTTCGCTCATCGAAAAAATTATTTAAAAAAAAGAAGAGGAAGCTTTTCAACTTCTGAAAAACGCCTGTATCAAAAAGATTTTAATGCCAGTTCATCACTAGAAAAAAGATCTTTCAAAGAAGGGACTATAAAGATAGAAGAGGATAGAAAAAAGGAAGAAGCTTTAAAGATAGAAGAGGATAGAAAAAAAGAAGAAGCTTTAAAGATAGAAGAGGATAGAAAAAAGGAAGAAGCTTTAAAGATAGAAGAGGATAGAAAAAAGGGAGAAGCTTTAAAGATAGAAGAGGATAGAAAAAAGGAAGAAGCTCTAAAGATAGAAGAGGATAGAAAAAGGGAAGAAGCTCTAAAGATAGAAGAGGATAGAAAAAAGGAAGAAGCTCTAAAGATAGAAGAGGATAGAAAAAGGGAAGAAGCTCTAAAGATAGAAGAGGATAGAAAAAGGGAAAAAAAAAAAGAAAATCTAGGTTTTAAGCATATAATAAAAGATTTCCCAAAAGAAGAAGCGCAAATCATTGATCCAAAAAAGTCTTCTTCTGCAGAACATAACGCAATTCTGGAAAAAGAAACTGTACCAGGTTCTGAGAATTCTAAAACGGATTCCCAAAAAAAAGTAAGATTTCAAGAAGAAATACAAATCATTGATCCAAAAAAGTCTTATTCTGAAGAAAACATTGCAGTGAAAAAAATAAAAGAATTTTCTAAAAAATGTTTCTACGCGTTTCCTGATTTAAGAAAATGGGTTCCTCAGCCTGTAAAAAATTTTTCTCAAAATACTTCCTATCGTTATTTAAGCGGAGGAGGAAAAATAGCAGAAAATGTTCTAAATCTTTTTAAGATGTACGTAAAAGTTGCTCAAAACACTGTTTCTGATTTGAATAGTTTAGTAAGCACAGGAGGAAAACTTTCTATAAATGCAGCACTAGGAGGTCCTGGAGCTTTTTTCGGATCTGCAGTTTCTAGTCTTGCTTCCTACGCTATGAATGCTTCCAATCCATTACTTTCAATGGTTAACGTAGCACAATCTTTAGGGGCGCTGGATACGATTGCTAGAACATTTTTGTACGCATTTCAAATGTCTCAAAACTCTTTTGTTAATGTCGTATCAGATCTGGGCAGAAGCCTCTTTACTAAAGAAAAAGTCTTTCAAAATTTATTAAAATCCCCAGAAGTTTACAAATCTATTGTGGACGGATATGTTTTTGAAAAATTTTTTAAAGTTTTTATGAATGCATTGATAGGAATATTTTTAATTCATCATTTAACTACGCAGTATAGTGGAGAACATTCAAATGAATATATTCAGGCATTTCAAAACCTTGGCGAAGCAATAAAAGAGGTCGGAGTTGCGTTACCAGGAGTTTTATTAGAATTCACAAAAGGAGGCAAGTGGACCGACAAAGCTCATTTTTTGTACAAAGCATTGTTTAACAATGAAGTTGCGTTGAAAAAATTTCAAAAAAGTGTTTTACTTTTGCAAAACGCCTTGCTTCAGACAGCTCAAAAAATGGTAGACTTAGGATCGCAGAACTGGTCTAGTGGAAAATATGAAGCGGTGAAGGTTGTTAGCTCTTGGATTAAAACAGGTTTGTCCAATCTTTCTGTGGCGACTAATTTTCAGTCCAAGAAATTAGACGTGGAAATTGTTATTAATAAAACTTTACGTGATGCTCCAAAGAATCTTAAGGATATTATGTCGTGGGGATTTGAATTGGGAAAATCTTTATTTTATAAATAGAATTCAGAATTCTTCTGGTTAGGAATTTTCACGTAGTTCTTTGAAAAAATACAAGGATTTTTCTTTAAATTAAAAGGATCTATTAGATTTTATCTATAAAAAAATTTATTTTAATTAAATAACAAGGCGATGTGTGGGGGGGGGATTGTTAAATTTTCTGATAAATTAACTTTTATCATGTCAAAAATAAAATCTGTTTAAAGTACAAAAGGTATTGGACAAGTCTTATTCAGGCGCGGCTTTAATGCAAAAGATTTCAGGATATGGATGCCCCTTGGTACTGTTTTTCCCATGATTTTTTTATGTGATCTGAGATATACTATTTTAATTTTCGAGTGCAAATCGAGTGCAAAATAATCTGAATATGAATTTTTTCTTTTATATGTTTTTCATTGATACTTAAGGGATAACATGATCTTTTTAGTTAATAATTAATAACGTAAATTAACCTGCTTTCCGGCTGACTTTTATCTGGGAGGCGCCTCTCATGAGGAGTATTTGTTTTTACGAAATAGAAATCTTTTTCTAATAATTTTATTCAAATTTTAGTTCCTTTTTTTATACCTTGAATTTTTGATTGTTATTTACAAAACGTTGGGGAAATCGCTAGAAGTACTATAAACTTTTTGGTGATAGATTTAAATGAACGATGCGTAAAAGCAACAGTTAAAAAAAGATAAAAAAAAAGGCAAAACCCCTTTTGCTAATTAAGGTTGCTAATGGGATACTCTCGCATAGTAGAGGTTTTTCTTTTATTGGTTGAAAAGTTACCGTTTTTTGAGGAGCTGTAACTAAGTGCATAAAACGTAATTGTTTTAGAATCTTTTTTTTAAAAAGTCTTGTTTTTTTCTCAAAGTGGCTGCATAATCTCGGAAAGACGTGCTTTATTAGCTTTAGATTTTGAAGATTCTACCTATTATTTTCCTTTTGGGACTATGTTTTATTCAGGAAGCTTGGTCCACAGATTCTGCTAATCTTTCTTCCTCATCAGGGCAGGAAGCTTTTAAAGGCTTGAATTCCGAAAAATCAGCAGAGGGTCACTTAGAGTCTTATCAGGATAGTAGCCAGACTGGTGAAAAGATCGATCCTGAGATCAGTCCTTCTTCTATTCCTTCTAAAGTAGAAGCTGAAGGGGGAAGCGGTATCCAAGGCGATGGCGTAGTTCCTGAAGCATTAGAGCCTTTTCGGCCGGTAAAGCCTGAGGAAAAGATTCAAGATCTTCGAGAATCTTCTATCGATTCCGAGATGGATTCAAGGAAGGCGCTTCAAGAAAAAAAGGTTATAAAAGAAGTCAAGGTAGAGGGGATACATCGCGTAGATCGTCAAGCAATTTTAGATCATCTTCCAGACCAGTCTTATTGCACTCAAGAGGAATTGGATGTTTTTGTAAAAAATCTTTTTAATAGTGGTTTATTTAAAGAGGTTTTTGTTTCTTTAGAAAAAGAGATTCTTTTCGTAAAAGTTCAAGAAAATCCTTCTATAGCAGAGGTACGCTTTGAGGGAAACAGTCAGATTTCACGATCAGATTTAAAGGAAGACGCTACGTTAGAGCCTAGAGACATTTTTTCTAAGGAAGTTGTCGCTAACGAAGTTAAGCGTATTGTTCAGTTGTACAGTAACAAAGGGTATTACGCAGTAAAAGTACATCCTTTTATTCAGCGTTTAAAGCAAAATCGTGTAAACATTATTTTTAGGATTCAAGAGGGAAATCAAAGTTACAATAAAAAAATTCGTTTTTTGATTGATTCTAAATCTCCGAATTTTAGTGATCGCACTTTAAAAAACGTTATTACTAGTTTGGAAAGTCGTTGGTGGCGTATCTTAGGGGACCCTGCTGAGTGTTACGATAAAGCTCGAGTGGAGTACGATTGTGATTTGCTTCGTAAGCACTATTACAAGAACGGATATCTTGATGCTAGAGTTACAGCGCATACACAGTTAGCAAAAAACAGAGAGCATTTTTACATTACTTTTTGCGTTCATGAAGGTCATCAGTATTGTATTTCTAGTGTGAAAATAAAAAGTGAAATTAAGGATTTAGACTTAAAAGGATTGGAATCTCATATCACCTTGGGAAAAGGAGACATTTTTGATGCAGAAATGCCAGAAAGGGTATCTATTCGTATGGCACAAGAGCTTGAAAAACGGGGATTACCTTTTATAGAGGTGCGTCCTGTCATTGATAAAGATGAACAAAAAAAAGAGGTTTCTTTGTGTTTTGTGGCTCGAAAAGCTCCAATAGTATACGTTGGTAAGATTTTTATGAAAGGAAACTACGCAACCAACGATGAGGTTTTTCGACGTATTTTAAAACTTTCTGAAGGAGATCCTTTGAGTGTTAACAAGGTTAATAATTCCAAAGAACTTTTAGAAAATATGGATTTTTTTGAGTCTGTAGAAGTAAAGCCTATCTCTACCGGTCATCCTAATATTCAAGACGTTGTTGTGGAGGTTAAAGAAAAAGGAACGGGAGACGTAAAATTTTCTGGTGGATACAGTACGCAAGATGGAATAATTGGACAAATTGGGTTGGAAGAGCGAAACTTGTTAGGACGTGCGCTATACGGAAACTTGAATTGTATGGTTGCTCAGCACGGTATGGATTTTCGTGTTGGTGTTGCTAATCCGTTTTGTTTCGGTCGTAATCTGACGTTGGGTGGAGCACTATTTTACAATCGTTTTCGTAGTACGACAAAAGGAAATTTTTCAGGACAAGGGGCATACAAGCAAAGTGCAGGGGGAGGAGATGTCTATGCGCGGTACCCTTTATCTTCAAGGCTTTCTCAGTCTTGGGGGTACAGTGTGCACGCAGATCATATTAGCCATTTTTCTCCTTACATGTCTCCGTACATCCTTGAGAATATGTGGAAAAGGTATAATGTACTAAACGCTTCTTTAGAGCACAAGTTGGATTACGCAAGGGCCAACGTTGAAAATGGAGAATACGTCAGCGGGACAGGAGTTCAATGGAGTACAATATTTCATGGTGTGGGGGGAGAAATCAAGTGTTTAAAAAATATCGTTATGGCCAGTCATTATATTCCCCTTAATGATGAAAAAACATTTCTTTTGAAATTTGAGGTACAAGGCGGCTTTATTAACAGAATGGGATATATGCGTTTTTCAGATCAATTTACTTTGGGATTATTTTCGTTTCCAGGATTTCGTTTCTCAGGCTTAGGTCCAAGAGACGAGCGTACAGGAGATGCATTGTTTGCAAAGTGCTATTACACCGCTTCGGTAAAACTTTATTGGGGATTAGATTTTTTGGGAATTCCTAAAGAAACACCTTTGAAAGCTGTAGCGTTTGCTTATACAGGTTCTTTGTGGAATTCAATTTTTGGAAAACGAGATAATTACGCATATATCTTAAGTCAAGGCTTTCAAAATCGTGCTTCTTATGGAGTTGGCTTGATGTGGATGTTGCCTATGGTAGGTAATATTGGATTTTTATTTTCAAAACCTTTTCAGCTTCAAAGGTGGGATCAGACACAAACTTTCTTGTTTGTGTGGGGCCAGTCGTTCTAAAACAAAAAGTTTTTTGCGTTCAGTCTTTTTGGAAATGGTATTGATCTAAATTCGCCTTGTAAAGGGGGGGGAGATAAAAGATAAGTGGAGCTTTTTTTCGCAAAAAGTAGTAGTAGCGAACTCCAAAGCATTCAGTTTGTAAGAAAATAAATTTTTACTAAACTTAGGGAGAAAAACAGGCAGTACAAGAAATGTCGTATGATGAAGACAGAAGGTATAGGTTCTATCAAGGGAAAAATTCTCAATATTATATTAAACTTATTAAGTCTCATGATGTTGAGGTTTGTGAAAAAAGCAATGAAGTGTTACCAAACCTTTGAGTATATGCTAATTCGAGATCAAGGGGTAAGAAAATACAGATCTCGCACACGCCACATAAAACAGCTGTAATAAGTTAACTTTTTCCTAGTATTTAAGTTATGAACTATTTTATTAGATTTTTACTTAAGAATTCTTTCCATTAAAACCTAAGAAAAGCTTAAATTTTCATAAGTTTCTGAACGATTTCAAGTTGGCATTAATTTTGTTGTAAGTAGAGTAAAAAATAGAGCCCCAATAAACCAGAAATCAACCTTCTATAAGATACTCAGGGTTTTCCAGGTTTCGTGCCCATATGAGTGAGCAAAACGTCTAAATGTCAGTGCAAATAGGATTGTATGTTCTTAGAAAATTAAGAGTTACCTATAAAAACTCCTTGAATTATCCAAAAATAGACGCAGAAAAACGATCTGCATTTTCGAAAGAATACGAGTCGGCTAGACTGTTCTATTATTTTTATTAATGAAAGCAGATTTTTTAATGACATACCAAGAACTCATGATTGGGGACAAAGGACAGAAACCAACGTAATTGGTGCAGTCTTAAATGGGAGAGCTTCTTATTATAGCTAAATCAGTATAAAAAGATTACGAAAAATGGAATTGAAATAAGTGATCAATTGAACAAGTTAATGTTCTTCTTATAAGTGTGGCTTGGACCCGTTTTTTCTTAATAGGATTGAGATCAGGGGAATATGAAGGCAAGTAAAGCAAACTATGGCATCTTCTCGCATCTTTTGCAGATCTTTCCCTTATGGAAAGCGGCATTATCCATAACACTACCGCTTTCTTTTGGAAGGTTTAGTAATAAAATCTGCTGCATCCAAAATGTACCCCCCTTTGTACGCCAGATATCAACCCAATTTCAATTATAGCTTTACCAATTAAAGCGCCTATGGGATTTGTTCTTCCCCAGTCATGAGAGCCAGAGTACCCATGCGTTCTTGGCATATCATGAGCAAAACCACGTTCATCACTACACTGTAACCTATCTGCTTATCTTCCTTTTTCAATTCTTCAATTTTTTGGCAAAACGTAGACTTTTTCTCTGGATCGGGTGATTAAGAGTTTTTTTATATGTCTCTCCTAAACGTTGTTTTGCATATCTTATACCAGAAGTGCTGACTTCTAACCTCTTAGCCCTTTCGTAGCACCTGTCTGGAAATTCTTCTATATCTCTTTGTCTAATTTTGTCCATGGTTTATTCCTTTTGTTGACTCCTTCAAGAGTTTTGCTCCATCTTGCTACTGCTGATTTAGATATGCAAAATCTAGCGGCTACTTTTTCAAATGATACCCCGCGCTTTATTTTTAATACTTTTTTTAGAAAATCTAATGAATATTTCATAAATTTAATTATATAATTTATTATTTAATTATAACTCTATCCAGCCCCATAGTCATGTTCTTTTTATGATGTTTTAGCTATATTTCGGGAAAACCGAATATTGTGTGCTTAAATTGGCTTTTTGTACTGGTATAATTCTTTAATTTTTTTGATTTTTGAGAACATTTTGAAATTATAGTAATTTAGGTTGAATTAGGTATGATTTTTTTGTTAAAATAAAAGGAAAATGACAAAGAGCTACAGCAACGATTTAAGACAAAGGGGAATAAAATATTTAGATGAGGGGGCAGGTATATTGAAGCATCGCACCTATTTAAAACAAGTATATCAGCGATAGGAAGTTGGTATAGAAAATTGGCATAGAAAATACAGATAAGAAGGCAGGTATTTTCCTAAGAAGCTTGGTGGCTCAGAAAAAAAGATTGACTTAGAAAAGCTTGAAAAGCAAGTCAAAGAAACCCAAGATATGACCTTGAAAAAAGCTGCTCAAGAATTTGGGGTACACTCAGTTACTGGTTAAAAAGATTAGGCTATACCTTAAAAAAAATATTTTTCGTGCGTGGAAGCAAACAAATAAAAGTGAAGTTAGTATAAATAATCGATCAAAAAATCGGAGAAGGAGAGGGTAAAAATGGAGATTTTGGGGGTAAAATGGTGAAATTGGAGAAAGTGAGATACGGGTCTCACGGTAAACGAAAACAACCTTGGAAAGCTCGAAAATACTGGGGTTCCTGGATTGCTTCACTGCGTTCGTAATGACGGTGAGAAAAGTTCTCTATAAAAAATCTGGCGGAGAAAGAGGGATTCGAACCCTCGATACGCTATTAACGTATACACGATTTCCAATCGTGCGCCTTCAACCACTCGGCCATCTCTCCAAACTCTTCCTTTATGGTGACAAAAAAAAACAAAAAAGTCAACCCTTTTTTGTTAAGTTTTCTGCATAACAGTTGTTCTGCGTAGATTCATTCATTGCAAAATTTATATTTTTAAGTATGCTTCTTAGTGTTTAAGCGCTAAACGTTTGCATTTGTTTAATCAAACAATCGTAATATACACTCATGCTGAATGAAATTGTTTACAAGTTTAATAATTTTTCTTATGCAAAGACTTCTGACAGAAGAAGATCGTGTTGCGTTAAGAACGCAGCATCGGAAAGAAAAGAACCGACGCGTAGAAGATAGGAGTAAGGAAGTTT
>NZ_ARPM03000117.1 GCF_000388175.3 Holospora undulata HU1
TCTGTGATCGTGCTGGAAAACGGCTTATCGATTGGGAATTTGGTGATCGCTTGAGTCAAACATTCAAACGACTTTTTGAACGATTTAAAATGGAAAATTTTATTTTATTGCGCAGATCATTGGGCAGGTTTTAATAAAATTATTCCAATCCCCCACCCCTTTCAGGGAAAAGATAAAACCTTTTCCATTGAACAAAATAACGCTCCACACCGCCATTGGTTTGCAAGATTTCGCCCCCTCTTGCAAACACAAGATCTCTTGAAATGCTAGAGGGAACACTGCGTATTTTTGCGGAACTTCACGTTAATAAAACTTTGAAAATTAATCATGCTATCTTTGGTTAAAAGCCTCAAAAATTCTAAAATTAAAGCACATTAACTGGCGCAGGCTTTTTACACTTACTGACGTCTAATCGTAACAAAAAGGCCATCGCTTGTGTATCCAAAACCATTGCTCTGGATGTTTTTTCACCCATTCTTCTAGATATTGATTAACACAGTGCATAGTTTCTTTTGGACTGTTTTTATAAAAAATTGGAGGAAAAAATTTAACTTTAAATCCGCCATCCTTTAAACGCTGAGCACAAACAGGAATAAGAGGACAACGATATTTTTCAGCGCAACGCGCAGGAACCACTGTTGTATATGCTAAATGTCCCAAAAAAGGTAACAAGGGACCTTGCGAAAATTTCTGATCTACCAGTATTACTATTGCTTGATTAGACTGCAAAGCTTGAACAATAGCTTTTACTGAATGATCTTCCTTAGAAACAACACGATGACATGTTTGACTTTGAAATCTTTGCATTACTTTATCTACCCAAGGATTGTTTGCTTGCCGATATACTTGTGTAACTTTAAATCCACATTGTTTTAACGCAAGAGAAATCATTTGAAAATTCCCAAAATGTCCAGAAACGAAAATACACGGCCTTCCTTGGAAAGAAGAGATTCCCTCTTTTCCTTCAATTTGAATTTTTTTTAAGGAAAATGCTCCTAAATGGCAATACTCTCCACACACTGCTCCCCAATGGAACCACATTTTTTTTAATACATCTTTACGCCGATCCGCAGACCAGTCTGGAAAAACCTGGATCAAATTTTTCATTCCAACACGGTGAACTGGAAGCAGGGGGCCAATCCATTGCGCTAATTTTCCTGCGACTCTTGAGGCTCGTTGCACTCCTAAAAGACGAAACAGCGCTACCGCCCCCATAAATCCTGCAAATTCTATCAAATATCTTGTTTGTTTGATCCTGAACTTTAGAATTTTTAATAACATCACGCGGTAAGGAATATCCCTAAAAAACAGAATCTATTCTATCATGCCATATTAACAAAATATTATCTAGCTAAAATTAGGATGGGGTGACGAATTATTTTAATCTCTTTTAGCGATCTTTTTACGTTGGTTTAGATGCTAATAAAATTATGATAACTAATTTTTTCCCTTTATATTATATTTAAGTAAAACTAAGCTTTAAATTTAAAATGATTAAATTAAATAATAATTTATTTTTTATATTCTTTATTACTTTACTTTTTTCTCACCAAGGATATGCACCGCCGAAACATGGAAATAATTCCAAAAATGAACCAGCGGGATATCAATTAATTCAAAGAGTTCAAACTTATCAAGATGCTGTACACTATTTAAATATTGCATTTAATAATTATCCAACACAAAGAGAATTGATACCAGTAATATACTCAAAAATATTAAGTTTTTTATTTCCATACTTTAAGGAAATTATAGTCGATTTGGGACGCTCTGAAAAAGAGTCATTACAATCTCTTCTCTCAAGTATTAGAGAAAAACTATTTAATTTAGCTAAATCAATTTTTTTTCCTTTTATATTATTAAAACGGGATAAGTTAAAAGATGATCAATTAAGAAAAGATTTACAACCGGTGTATTTTCAGGATTTTTTTCCAAAATAGTAGCGGACAATCATTTAATTTTTTCTCCCCATTATCCTTTAAACTGGGCAAATATAGTCTTAAAGTCTATGCTAATCGATTGGTTTCAAGAGCTCTCGGATTGTTCACCTCTAGGCAATCATCAGATATTCTTATCAAATTTTATTTCTTCAAATGAAATGGTTCGTTTTAAAGAGCTTTTGAAAAGTAAGTACGATAGGTTTTTTAGTTATAATCGTTATAATTCACTTAATCAACACAGTTACGACCTTATTATGAACAATGCAATCTTTTTGCAAACGATCGGAGATAATGCTTTTGTAACCGGAATATACCAAAAATACAATGAATGGTTACGAAACTCTACTGCACCAGATGACGATTCTGAAACAGTACTGGATGGAAATTCTGATAATTATGATGATTTTGATGATTCTGAAACGGAAATGTACTAATTGAACATTCTATATAAGTAATAAATCAATATGGAGTGAAAATTTTAAAATTAAAATTCATAACAGTGTGTTCAAAACTACAGAATTTTATTATTAAAATGTTGTTCTTAAGGCCTGTCCACACTCGTTGGAGCCAAAAAGACTTGTAGAAAAGCATTTTTGAAATCTTATCCAGTGATGCTGAAAATAAGTACGCGATAATCGATTCAACGATTGTGTACGCTTATCAGCGTAGTTTCACTAAAAAAATACGTGAACCAAGCCATCTGAGTAGCAAGGTTCATGCAATATGGGATGCTTAAGGGATCCCATCGATGTTTACTTGATAAAAGATCAGGACCACAATCTGGAGGGGGAGATGCATTGATGGATTCTCCGTGAAGGCTGATAGGGTAAAGTGTATGATGCCGATGAACGTATGCAGTAAAAACATAAAGAAAAAGGTATAGGGGTGAGATCTCTCCTAAAAAAACCGTTTGAAGACTTCGTATTATTGATTTATAATAAATATTGTCTATAAATCCCGTCAACATTTTTCTAAACTCAAAGCAATACTGCGTCATTGCCACGCTCTATGATAAAACGTCTGTAAATTTTTGGGTAATATTCACTTGGCTTCAATTGTTCTTTGGCTTAATTGAGGACACGGCCTATATAGATTAGTCGATAGAAAAATTGATGAGTCTTTTGTGCGACTTATCACGAGCCCTTTTTTCTATACAAGTCTTTTGGCGAGGAAGAGTTTTTTACAGGCAAGCACTTAAGAGCTGCAAAGGTACTGTTTTGTTTCATATTTTTTAAATTTTAGAAAAAGTAATAAAAGCGAAAAAATAAGTATTACTTCTATTTATCAAAAAAGTTTTCTAAGTTGTGCATAAACACTGGATATAGTAAGATGAAAAAAAATTTTGAAAGTAGTGAAAAAGTTCATACTCCCCCATACTCCCCCTCACTTTTTTGAAGGGTCTTTAAAAGATCCGAAAGAGAGGCTATTTTATTAAAAATAAACAACAATGTTTAATGCAAATGAACCTCTCATCCTTAATAAATAAGAT
>NZ_ARPM03000116.1 GCF_000388175.3 Holospora undulata HU1
AAGAACGAAGAAGCAAGGCAAGATATCAAAGCTCTAAGGTCTGAGGGAAAGAACGAAGAAGCAAGGCAAGATATCGAAGTTCTAAGGTCTGAAGGCAAGAACGAAGAAGCAAGGCAAGATATCAAAGCTCTAAGGTCTGAAGGCAAGAACGAAGAAGCAAGGCAAGATATCGAAGTTCTAAGGTCTGAGGGAAAGAACGAAGAAGCAAGGCAAGATATCAAAGCTCTAAGGTCTGAAGGCAAGGAGCTGTAAGAGCAATAAAGTTAGAGGAGGTAAGGAGATAGAAGAGTTAAAATATAAAATCTAAAAAAATTCGAGAAAACTGTTCTAAGAATTTTGTTGGCAAAATCAAATTTCGATAAAAGAACGATAGTAACCTAGGGTAAATTTAGGGAGAAATAAAGTAGACTTTCACATAGGGTATTTGGCTAACTGTTCATAGGGAGGCCAATCCTTGCGTGTAGGGTGCCGTAATTAAATTTAAATAAAAGATTAAAAACTGTTTTCGTTTTTCAGTTTTGATTTTAAATTTTTGGATGGTAATTTTTTATTTACGAGTTCTTGATTTATTTATTTTTGTCAACAGGATATTTTTTTCGAAAAGGTTTACTCTCAATTATAGTTGATTTTTTCTGTGTTTGTTGAAACTTAATAACCAATTTAAAAAGAGATGTACGTAGAATGAGACGTTATGTGTTGCGGGATAATCAGTGAGAGATAAGATAGAGGATCTTTTACCTGGAAAACCAGGGGATGTAGGCGTTAAAACAAAAGACACTTTCCTGTTTGTGGAGGCTGTTTTATACCGTTATAGTAATTTAGGTTGAATTAGAGATTTTAAAGAACCACGAAATAGCGTCGAATAGAGCGTTGAAATTTAGTATATTGCATTCCATCCCTCTCTTTATATTAGCCCAGAATTTCTCTATTGGATTCAAAGCTAAATCAGTATAAAAAGATTACGAAAAATGGAATTGAAATAAGAGATCAATTGAACAAGTTAATGTTTCTTCTTATATGTTTTGCTTGGGCCCATTTTTTCTCAATTGGATTGATATCAGGGGAATATGGAGGCAAATAAAGCAAACTATGGCATCTTCTAGCATTTTTTGCATAGCTTTTCCTTTATGGAAAGTGGCATTATCCAACACTACCGCTTTCTTTTGGAAGGTTTGGTAACACCCAAAATGTAACCCCCTTTGTAAGCCAGATATCAAACCAATTGCAATTATATTTTCCAATTAAAGCGCCTATGGGATTTGTCTCCCCCAGTTATGAGAGCCATAACACCGCTTGCCTTTTCAGAGTGTCTATGCGTTCTTGGCATATCATCAGAAAAACCACTTTCATCACTATAACCTATCTGCTTATCTATCTGGTACCAGAAGCGCTGACCTCTACCCTCTTAGCTCTTTCATAGCACCTGTCTGGAAATTCTTGTATATAATTTCTCTTTATCTAATTTTGTCCATGATTTATTCCTTTTGTTGACACCTTCAAGAGTTTTAATCTATCTTACTACTGCTGATTTAGATATGCAAAATCTAGCAGCTACTTTTTCAAATGATAACCCGTGCTTTGTTTTTAATACTTTTTTTCGAAAATCTAATGAATATGTCATACCTTTACTTATATATCTTTTTTGAAACTAGATTTTAAAGAAAATTTACGGTAAAAACAACTTGATAACCTGTATTCATGATTTAGCTATTCTTCTTAATAGGATCATGGAATGGGCTATCTTTTCAGCAGTCTCTATGGAAATTTCATAATCTTTAGATACCCTTTGCAAATGATTTAGCCATGCAAATGTTCTTTCGACAATCCAACGCTTTGGAAGTATGGCCCATCCTTGAGATATATGCTCTGATATTGCTATAGCTTTATTCAATATAGTTCTCACAAATTCCTCCATGGTTTTTCTATATCCAGCATCTGCACAAACTCCCTTTTATTTAGGATATTTTTGCACCGCTTCCTAAAAAACTCTGCACCCAGCACCTGTGTCATTGGCCTTATGAACCGTGATATGGATCAGATTGCCTTGCGTATCAACACCACTATGCCGTTTACGTATCTTTTTTCCCCCATCTATACCTATTTTTTCTGAGGAACCTGTGGGTTTAACACTTGTTTTAACACTTTGTGAATGATGCTATAGCTGGGATTCTTACTCCTTTCATACTTAATTCGGCTTGTCTTTTGTATTCATGAATACAGGTTCTAAGGTGTATTTGAAAATGGAGCAAAGCAAGAAAATTTTATAGAATGATAAACTTTTTTCAAGAGGTAGAAAAAAGAATAAGTTAAGCAAAGAAGATTGCTTTTTGATAATGTTTAATCATCTCCACAAGTACTACATATGTTTTCTGCGTCAGTCAAAGCTGGGTTGAATACTACGTATAAATAATGATCTGGAAGATACGTTAGCTAAACATTCTGGGGTAGTGTTTATCTTTCCTGAAAGATCTAGCTAAAACATGATAAAAAGAATATGACAATGGAGTTGGATAAATTTATAATTATGTAATAAATTCTATACTCATGCTAAATGAAATAGTTTAAAAGTTTAATTTTATGTGTTAATAATTTTTCTTATACAAAGATTTCTGACAGAAGAAGATCGTGTTGCGTGAAGAAGCAACGCGTAGCAAATAGGGATTAAGGCAGTTTTATTATCCGACAAAGGGCGGAGCTATCGTCAAATTACTAGAGGCTCTTCTGATTGACGATCGTAGAGGAGTATAAGGAAGATCAAACTTTGATATCTTGCCTTGCTAAGTTAATGGTGTCAAGCGGAGGCTCTGTAAGCAAGCTAAATACTTCACAAACAGCGGAACTTACCGCACATTTGGAAAACCACGACGTATATGAAAGTGAGTGATATCTGAGCTCTATGTTCTTGAACTTTATAGCATTGCGTCGATTCAAGGTATGACGTTGTGGCTGCACGCCCATAATTTTTCATTTAAAAATCCAGCGGCACGGCCCGCAAAGGCAGCCAAGCAGGAAGCCTTTATTCAACGGTGATGACAACGCCGCCGAAGGATGAACCCATCCTGTTTGGTGATGGCGTGCCCCCCATGGAAACGAAAATCACCTGTCAGGCACCCACATTGCCATGACAGCCTTACACGCATAAACCTGATGGGAGGAAATATGCGCCTTACAGTGGTATCCTTAAAAACCTTGAATAGAGCCACTATGAAGACGTTTTTTGATCCGCTGAAAAGACGCTTATCCAAAGGCGCCTAGCATTCACCTGATCTTGGATCAAGGCCTCTACAAGCAAAGATACCCAAAAAGCAGCAAAAGAAAGGGGGATTGAGGTGCATTATTTGCCCCCTTATAGCCCCCCCAACCTGCACCCATCGAAGAATGAACATGTGCGCAATAATCGATTTTTCGTCTCTGCCAAAGAGCATTGCTGGTTTGGTTAATAACAATCCGATAGTGTTAATGGGGTTTAACAGATCTTGCGACACAGTATTATTCCAAGCTTGGGAGAAAAATTTTTGATCAAGTAACAAAAGCCTGGTCAAGGTGTTATTATGGATAATGCCTATTTTCATAAATCCAAGAGAGGTAGAGAATAAATAGAATCTGTAAAATGCAGTATAATTTTTTTACTTCCTTAATCTCTTGATTTGAATCCAACAGAGAAATTCTGGGCTAATATGAAGAGGTGACAATATACCAAATTTCAAGGCTCTATTCGACGCTATTTCGTGGTTCTTTAAAATGTCCGATTTAACCTAAATTACTATAAAGAAAGAGTACGACGATAAAATCTAAATATCTTCTTCACAATTTTTATTTTTAAATTCTTCTTGCATAGTTATCCTAAAAGCAAAATTCTTACTCAATAAGAAAAATTTTGTAAACTTTTTCGAAAAGACTTCACTAAACCAAAAAAAATCTAAGCACGAAAGAGAAAAACTAATATCTAAAGTATTAAACAGTAGGTGTGAGCAGTTTTATGCTTTTGCCTAAACAATATTAAACTTTTTAAAGTTCTTAATACTCCAGAATTACAAAAAAAAATTGACAATCTCAAATAATATGTTAAGAAATATTTAGAAATTGATCTTAAAAAAGACTGAACTTGAATGTATTTGGCAAACACCAGAAGGTTTTCTGTTCTCTTAAAAAAAACAGGTCCATATTGTGTAAAAAATTGAGAAATTTATTTATAAACTTTTTAAAGTTAGGAAAGTGCGTCGTACAAAGATTTTTGAAATTTTTCTTGATCTCCCGAATGGCTTTGAAGGGTGATGGGGGGGCTCCACACCCACTCAATACGTCCAAAAGGTAGAGGAATTTTCATTTGATCCCAAGTCTTTTTTAAAACGTATTGAGCTGTTGAATTCCAGTGCAGTGCCAATACCGGGCGCCCAGAAAGACGCGCTAACGCGTACACTCCGTTTTTTAATACTTCCCTTGGTCCCCTTGGACCATCTGGCGTAATACCTACACTAATCCCCTCAGAAAGAGCTTTTAACATTTTTTTTAAAGCCAAAGTTCCTTTGTCATGAGAAGAAGATCCTTCAATACAGGAAATTCCGAATTTTTGCACTGTTTGAGCAATCAACTTTCCATCTCCGTGAGAAGAAATTAGCATACGAAATTCCTTACCTTTTTTCCATGCAAAGGGAGCCATAGTCATTTCACGATGCCAAAATACAATAATTGCAGGAGTATTCTCTTGAAACAACGTCTCGATATGATTACGGCCAACAATGACTTGGCGACTGGTTCTGTAAACAAATCGTAAATATTCGGCAAAAATAAAACTTAAAGATTTTTGTACAAATCTTTTTTTAAAAAATGAATGCAATTTTACTTTTTTCCAATAAAAATTCAGTTATATTAAATAAAAAATTTAAAATTTATTGAACATTTTCTTCAGAACGCATAGGAGTGACTTCAATTAATGTTACTTGATGATGGTGAACACGCAAAATCTTCATTTCAAACTCTTTAATACGCACCACCGTTCCTACCTCGGGAATTGTGCGACATGTGTGTAAAATCAACCCAGCTAATGTCGAAACCGAAGGTTCATCAAAGTTCCACTCATACTGTCTGCGTAAATCTCTTAGCGTTACACACCCCCTGACTAAATACGTTTCTTGAGGAGTAGTGCGTACACCAGGAAAATCCACGTCGTACTCGTCGCGAATCTCTCCTACGATTTCTTCTAAAATATCTTCTAATGTTACCATTCCTAACAACGATCCATACTCGTCTACCACAAATGCTTGATGAGAATGCTTTTCTTTAAATAACTGCATTTGATAAAACAGCGTACTAGTTTCTGGAATGAACCAAGGAGCTTTCATCATAGAATAAATATCAGAATTTTCTTTCAGCTTTTCTTTTTTTTGTAGATAACGCATAAGAGTTTTAAGGTGAATAACACCAACAATATTATCTGGAGAATCCTTCCATAACGGGATGCGTGTGTACGGAGCAGTCAATAAATATTCACATAGCTGTTCAAAAGGAAGGTCAATATTAAACGACACAATATTTTTTCGATGAACCATAATTTCTGATACTGTAACGCGAGAAAGGTCTAAGATACTTCCAAGCATTGCACGCTCGTGAGAAATTATTCCAGAACCAGCATGAAGATCTATAGCTCCTCGTAAGTCTTCTAAAGTATTTGCAGTTTCTTTTGTGCTACTTACCCCCAACCACGATAATGAATAGTGAGCAATACGATCCATAAGCAACGTAATAGGAAACAAAAATCGTTTCAAGAATTGAAGCAGAGGCACTAAAAATAAGGCAGCACGCTCTGGACACTGATACACGTAAATCTTGGGTAAAATTTCTACGTACAGAGCAGTAAGTGCAGATACAACAACAGGTGCAATAACTAATCCCAAAGGCCCAAGATATTGACGAAATAACTCAGTAGCAATAGACGCCATACCATTTAACAAACAAATGTTTGTAAATAACAAACAGCCAATCAGAACGGGCATTTGTTTTTGAAGTTCTAGCAAAACAGAAGCAGAAGGATTTTTTTTTGCCATTTGATTTAAACGAAAAGGTGAAGAGGCGATAACCGCCGTCTCACTGGCAGACAAAAATGCTGCTAACACTGCAAATACAATAATAAGAATAAAAAAAACAAATAACATAAAATTACTAATCTCAACACACTACATGATGTGAAAATGCGACTTTAGCTCATCTAAAACCTTTGCAAGAGTCTCTTCGTACCCACCTTGATCGCTGGGAACTCGTACATCTGCAAGCCCGTAGAGCTTGTCTCTTTCCTCGTGCATCTCTTCTAGCACTTTTTCTAAAGCCAAATTTTTTCCTTCTGATAACAATACAGACTCCGCATCTAACTGGGGAAAACCCAACTGAGGCCTTGCCTTCCTGGATAACCGATCTGCCAAATGAGACGGCTTTGCACACATGTAAACTGTACACGTGTTTTCTAGCAAAAGCATTCGTGTTTGAGCTTCCAAAAAAGCTCCCTCACCCGTAGCTAACACATGAGAAGATTCTTCTTTAAGAACCCGTTGAATCACAGAAAGCTCAGTGCTTCTGAAAACTGTTTCCCCAAACTGCTCATAAATAGTTGAAACAGAAAGACCTCCCGCAGCCTTTTCTACCATATTGTCTGAATCAAAGAATGGTATCCCAAAAAACTCTGCTAGTAATTTGCCTAAGGTGGTTTTTCCTACCCCCGGCATGCCAACTAACGCAATGGGCTTACCTGGATAAAACTCTCTATACGTATTTCGAATCATATACTCTGTACCTTCACTCGCGCCTAGATCCTTATGTACTCATGAACAAAATTCAAAAAAATGAACCTTGAAAATCAAGAGTACAACTAAATACAAAATAAAAAATAAAAGAGAAAAAAAATTTTCTCTTTTTATGAAGTGAAGCAACCTACTTTTGTTTTTGTTCTTGTTCTTGTTCCTTTTCTTTTGCTTCTACGTCTTCACTCTTTTCTGTGGACTCACAAGTCCCAGTAGCACTTACAACACTTGCCATAAGAGATGCCAGCAAAATGAACGTTTTCATAACAATACCTTTTCAAAGTTTCTACATTCGAATCATAGACATATTTCATAAATGATTGCAAGAGGGGGGGGGGAAAAATTTAGGAAATTTACTAAAAACATACATCTGAAAAAGTCAAACTCATAAAAAAACCATCATTTTTTAACATCAACTCCCAAAAAATCTATTTGTTAAGATTTGCATAGTAAGTACTAGGCGTACTAGTCTTACGGTCTAAATCTAAAAAGTGTTACTCCCCTCTTGTGTAGTGCAAAAAAAATCTGTATCCTAGAGATAAGCTTTGGGTAGACGTATTTTTAGGGTTAACTGACCAGATCTGAAAGGAAGCAATCAACTTTAAAAACTTCGGGTTATCCAAAGCTTTTTGAATTTTTATTTCCCCGTTCGGTCCTGTCAAAAAGTTGCTTTCAACGTGTCGTTTGAACAGTTGCTTTGGTCAGACAAACAAATAGGTCTTACCTTGTTTCGGGTGCTTAAAAAACGTTTTATTTCTTGAACGCTTTCATACTGCATTAACTCTTGAGGAATATTATGGATGCGAAATTCAAGGGACATTCGATTTTCTCCTTTAAACAGGTAGTGATACGCATCTCTTAACCCATGAACTTCCTGAGAGCTCATCTGTAGTTTTCTTAAGCGATGTAAATTAAGTCCTGCTAACTTTGCTCGATTTCCTATAGCAGTAGTGTAAGGGCTTACGTGTCCACCTACTGCAGAACACCCTGCGATCATAGCTCCCTTTCCAATAGAAGCCATTTGATGTACCGCAACCATTCCGCCCAAAACTACCGTATCTTCAATTTCTACATGTCCACCAAGTACAACATTATTTGCCATAATCACGCCGTTTCCAACACAGCCATCATGACCAATATGACATCCCACCATGATCATACAGAACTCTCCCACGCAAGTTATTCCTCCCCCTTGCTGTGTTCCCCTGTGGATAGTAACGTGCTCACGAATCTGAGTATATTTTCCTATTACAAGTTGAGTAGGCTCATCTTTGTACCCAGTATGTTGAGGTGCCGCTCCCAAAACGGCAAAAGGATGAACGCGAACGCCCTCATGAAGATGAGTATTTTGATCAATCACCACATGAGACACAAGATGAACATTCTTTTCCAGAATTACTCCCTTTCCTATGCTGCAATAAGGACCAACAATAGCGTCCGGATGAACAACAACATCAGAATGCAAAACAGCAGTGTTATGGATGTTCATAACGCCAAACTTGCCAAAAAATGCCCACAATCCCGCTTCCTTTCCTTAACCACTCAGAAAATTACACTAAAAAACCGTTACTCCAGAAAACAAAAACGAACGATTTAAAATAAAATATCACAAAATACGACGTTATTCTAACCAAAGATCAAAGCAAAGGCAATAGCACTTTTAGGCTTTAGATTTTTTTGTAGTGACGGATAGAAAATAAAGTGCCCCATACTTTCTAGAATAAATCGAAAGAAAGTACCACGTTTTCCTTTAAAAAAAGTTTGAATTTGACTTCTGTGAGTAAAAAAACACTTTTCGAGTCAAGAAAACGGTGTCTAAAAATAGAATTCATTAATTCATTCTTTCAAATAAACTCTTGCTAGGGAAATTCTGGTTTGGTGTATCCATATCGATTGATTTTACTATGGAATAGCAAACTGATATTGTTTAAGAAAATATGGAGAAAAGTAATTTATGATCAGATTAACCATTTATTAAGATGTGAAAAAAAGATCCTACACTTATCTCTTTTGCGCTATATACTCATTCTGAATGAAATTGTTTAAAAGTTTAATTTTATGTATTAATAATTTTTCTTATGCAAAGTTTTCTGAAAGAAGGAGATCATGTTGCGTTACGAACCGACGCGTAGAAGATAGGATTAAGGCAGTTTTGTTTCCGACAAAGGGGAAGCTATCGTCAAATTGCTAAGGCTCTTCTGATTGACGATCAGTCGTCATGTAGAGAAGTATAAGGTGAGTGATATCTGCGCTTTCTTGAGGCATTGCGTATACGATTCAAGGCAAGACGTTGCACGCCTATAACTTTTCGTTTAAAAAGCCAGCAGCACGGCCAGAAAAGGCAGCCAAGCAGGAAGCCTTTTATTCAACGGTGATGACAACACCGCCGAAGGATGCCCTTCCTGTTTGGTGACGACATGCCCCACACCATGGAAACGAAAATCACCTGTTAGGCACCCACATTGCCACGACAACCTCTTTTACACCTGATGGGAGCCTTGGATTTGACGGGTAGTGTCCTTAGAAACCTTGAATAGGTTTTTTTATCAGCTGAAAGACGCTTATCCAAAGGCGCCTAACATTCCCCTGATCTTGGATCAAGGCCCCTACAAGAAAAAACCTCCAAAAAGCAGCAAAAGAAAGGGGGATTTAGGTGCATTATTTGCCCTCCCTAAGTCCCAATCTGACCCCCATCGAAGAATGCATATGTGCGCAACAATCGATTTTTCGTCTCTGCCAAAGAGTTTTGCAAGAGTATGATACATTTTTTCGACTAAACCTGGGACAACATCGCCATGGATCTTGTCGAGCGCGTCAATGACAACTTTCAACGCATTAGTCCAACA